>JANYLL010000302.1 GCA_025357895.1 Ignavibacteriota bacterium | reverse complement strand
TCGCTCTGAGATGCTCCAACGCGCACTTGATACATTCATCCCGGATGTCTCGCTTCGCTCATTTAATTACGACCAACTATCGGGCAATGACTTCAAGATCAATGACGTCATAAATCATGCGAAGAATTATCCCGTGATGGCGGAGATGCGCGTCGTCATCTGTCGTGAAGCTGAAAAACTTTTTAAGGTGCGTGAAACAAGGAAAGTAAAATCGAAGGATGACGATCCTTTTGATCAACTTTATAACTATCTTGAGGATCCGAATCGTAGTACTCTTCTGATCTTCGATATGATAAAACCCGGTCCAAAGAATCAGCATCCCTGGAAAGATCTTTTTGCAAAGACGACAACGCTTGAATTTCCTGTTCTAAAAGAACCTGCTGCAATCGATTGGATAACCGAGCGTGCATCGAAATCCGGAAGATCGCTTGCTACAAACGCTGCACATTCTTTAGTAGCACATGTCGGGACCGATCTTCGTACTCTTGCAAGCGAATTGGAAAAACTACTTGCATATATCGGAGATAATCAAACTATTACGGCAAAGGATGTTGAAGCAACAGTTGGAGTTTCACCGACATACAATATATTTGAACTTCTGAAAGCGATCGGCTCCGGGAATAAAGGATATGCCGCAGAGATCGCTTTGCGTATGATTGAAGCCGACAAAGGTGTACGATATCCGATGTTTGCATTCCTAAGTAAATATATAGAACAACTTACTATTGCAAAAGAGATGAGCGCAAAGAGAGAAAGCGATTCTGCTATAGCGCAAGCGATGGGACTTTATGGCGGAGGCGCATATTATGTAAAAGATTATATTTCGGCAGCAAGAAAGTACTCACCCGCACGGCTTGATGGAGCGCTGAAAGCTCTCATCAGAGCAGAGTTCGATACGCGAAGAGTAAAAATAGATGACTCGCTATTGGTTGAAAGATTACTTACGGAGATAACTCCATGAGTTCAGACGATCATCATCGCATCACCATAACTTAAGAACCTGTACTTCTCTTCAATTGCATGATTGTATGCTTTCATCACATTCTCATACCCGGCAAAAGCGCTGATCATCATGAGCAAAGATGATTTCGGCTGATGAAAATTTGTAATGAGGGCATCAACTATTTTGAATTGATACGGCGGGTAGATAAAGATAGATGTTTCACCGCTTTGTGCAATGATTTTTCCTGATTCATTCGCTGCACTTTCTAATGTTCTCGCTGCTGTTGTTCCGACAGCTATAATTTTTCCGCCATTTTCTTTTATCGTATTAATTTGTTGCGCAGCTTCTTCGCATACTTCAAAATATTCCGAATGCATTTTATGCTCGCGGATATCTTCAACTTCAACTGGACGGAAGGTGCCAAGACCGACATGAAGAAGAACTTTGATAATTGTAATTCCTTTTGCTTCAATTTTTCGGAGAAGTTCTTCCGTAAAATGCAAACTTGCTGTCGGCGCAGCAACAGCTCCGTTTGTTTTTGCGAATACTGTTTGATAACGTTGTTTATCTATCGCTTCTGCATCACGTTTGAGATATGGGGGGATCGGCATTTTACCTGCCTCTTCAATTGCATTTTCAAGATCTGTCTTTGAATGAAACTGCACAATTCTCTTGCCCCCGGATAATTCTTCCATTACTTCGCAATGAAGACCGTCACCAATAATAATTTTATCACCTTGTTTTACTTTCTTCGCAGGTGCGGCAAGGACATGCCATACATCATTTCTATCGGCTTGTTTATGGAGAAGAAATATTTCGACATGCGCACCGGTCGTTTCGCGAATTCCTGAAAGACGAGCAGGGATGACGCGGGTTTCATTCAGGATAAATGCATCGCCCGGGTTGAGGTACTCAAGAATATCCGTAAAATTTTTATCTTCGTATTTTCCTGAATCACGACGAAGAACAAGCAATCGTGAATCTTCACGATGAGCAGGAGGGTAACGCGCTATTAATTTATCAGGCAGAGCATAATCGAAATCGGAAAGCGTCATACTCCCGTCGTCAATTCCGTATGCAATTCCTGAATGCTCCGTACAATTCGCTCTCCCTTGCGAAGCGAATGCACAGCGCTTACCACACTTGCTGCTGCTGAAAGCGTCGTCATGAACGGCACCTTATACGCAAGAGCCGACCAGCCAATTTCATATTCAGCAATACGCGAGATCTCCCCGCTTGGAGTATTGATGACAAGCTGCACCTCGCCGTTCTTGATCGCATCAATAATATTCGGTCTGCCTTCAGTGACTTTATTCACGGCTTCGGCAGGGATGTCATGCTCCGTTAAATATTTTGTCGTTCCGCTTGTAGCAATAATACGGAAACCGAGACTATAAAATCCTCTGATGATCTCTGCAGTGCGAGGCTTCTTATCCTGATCGCGTAAAGAGACGAAGATGGTCCCTTCTGTCGGAATTTTTATTCCGGCAGCAAGATGCGATTTTAATATCGCTTCGCCGAAGTCGGCTCCTGATCCCATTACTTCTCCTGTCGAGCGCATCTCAGGTCCCAAGAACATTTTCACGCGCGGAAATTTATCGAATGGGAAAACGGATTCTTTGATCGCCACATAGGGAGTATGTTTATCGAAATCTTTTACATCAAATTCTCTAAGCATTCTGCCCGTCATTATTTTTGCTGCGATCTTTGCAAGAGGTCTGCCTGTCGCTTTTGATACGAAAGGCACCGTGCGGCTTGCGCGGGGATTGACTTCGAGAACATATACCGTACTCTCTTTTACTGCGAATTGAATATTTATCAACCCAATGACATTCAAAGCATTTGCCAACACCCGAGTATAAGCGACTATGAGGGCATAAATATCTTCGCTGGTATCGTAAGGCGGAATAACACTCGATGAATCGCCCGAATGAATTCCCGCTTCTTCGATATGCTGCATCACACCGCCTATAATAACAGTGCCTTCTTTATCACGCACGGCATCGACGTCGAATTCATAAGCGTCTTCCAAAAATCTATCGATTAAAACAGGTCGTTCATGACTGACGCCTTTTGCGCTTGCCATATATTCAGAAACAGACTCAGGACGGTAGCAAATTTCCATTGATCTTCCACCAAGCACATACGACGGACGCACTAATACGGGATAGCCGATCTTATCGGCAACAGCAACAGCCTCCTCTTCGGTGGTCGCCGTGCCGTATGGCGGACATTTAATACCGAGTTTATCAATGAGTTCGCCGAAACGTTTACGGTCTTCAGCGATATCAATATTATCCGGCGCAGTTCCCAATATCGGAACACCTACAGCTTCAAGCTGCTTCGCAAGTTTCAGCGGAGTCTGTCCACCGAAAGTGACGATAACGCCGTCCGGTTTTTCGTGATCTAAAATATTCATCACGTCTTCAAACGTCAGCGGCTCGAAGTAAAGCTTGGTGCAAGTATCATAATCAGTGGAGACAGTTTCGGGATTACAGTTGATCATGATCGTCTCATATCCCTCTTCGGCAAGAGCTTGGGCAGCATGGACGCAGCAATAATCGAACTCGATACCCTGGCCGATTCTGTTCGGACCGCCGCCTAAGATCACAACTTTTTTCTTATCTGACCGCACCGATTCATTTTCTTCTTCGTAGGTCGAATAATGATAAGGCGTTTCGGCAGCGAATTCAGCTGCGCAGGTATCCACGGTTTTAAAGACCGGCACGAAGCCCAAACGTTTGCGTTCAGCGCGTACTTCTGCTTCGGAAACCTTGAAAATTTCAGCGATCTGTTTATCGCTAAATCCGTCGCGTTTTGCGTTATAGAGCAGTTCAGAATCGATCATAAACTTATTCATTAATGCAAATTTACGGAAATACCAACGTCAATTTCTTAACTTTGCATTAATTATTTCACCATTCTCAATTCTGAATTTACAATTCAACTCAATGCTAATTACTTTCGAAGGTATTGATGGCTGCGGAAAATCCACTCAGGCTGCTCTTCTTGCTGAGCGGCTGCGTAAAGAACATATCGAAGTGCTCTTATTGCGCGAGCCTGGCGGTACGGAGCTATCAGAGCAAGTGCGCTCGATCCTGCTTAATAAAGAATTTACTCGTCCCCTGGCTGCCGAAGCGGAGTTGCTGCTTTTTGCAGCAAGCCGCGCGCAGCTTGTCCATGATGTCATTCTTCCAGCTCTAAGCCGTATGGATATCGTTATATTAGACCGATTCACCGATTCGACCGTTGCCTATCAAGGGTTCGGACGCGGCATTCCTCTATCTCATATCTCGCATATCAATGCGCTTGCTGCATCAGAACTTGAGCCCGATCTTACCTTCCTGCTCGACATCCCCCTCGAACTTGCTCTTAAGCGTCGTAAGGACACGAAAAACGACCGTATCGAATCCGAAAGCGAAATCTTCTATGCCCATGTTTTGCAAGGGTATATGTATCAAGCTAATCTTCATTCAGATCGTATCAATGTAATTAACGGAGAAGATTCCATTGAAGAGATTCATAATAATATTTGGCGGTTGGTTGAGTACGAACGAGGGAATGATATATTCAATGCACATCATGTGGAGTAGTTTATTCGAACCAAACTAAAATACAATATAGATTATGCCAATTCGTTCTGAATTTAATATGCCATGGTTAGATTTCGTCAATGAATGGTGTCTAGGGACGTCAATACAATATTCGGAGCTTGAAGTAAAGACTTCTATCGAAGCACTTGAAAGTCTTTTCCCGAAATACTTAGATGGGGTTCTTGAGAGGGGAATAAAAGGCATTGTTGTTATCCTGCCCCTTATTGAATTAGGTCTTACATTATCAAAATGTGAGAATCTGAAAAATTTCATAAATGTTCTAAACCGATTAAAAAAAGATGATTGGTCAGCATATAGTGAACTCTACTTTGCCTCTTCCCTTATTGACTTGGGATATAACCCCTCACTTGAACCAGAACTAAATGGTAAAGTTCTTGATATCTTAATCAAAGAAGACTGCAATGATATTTTTATTGAGGTGGTAGCTCCTGAGCTTTCTGCATCAATTCGGGGGGCAAAAGACGCTATTTCGGAATTAGCAACAAATATTCGTGATGCTAATCTAGGAATGAATATTGAAGTGCTACTACTGCGCGATATCGGGGTGGATACTTTTCAGAAAATAAATGATGAAATTCGCAAAGCACCTTCAAAAGAAGAACAGCAACAAATATCAGACATTGCATTATTTATCAAAAGTGAGTTGCAAATATCACTTCAACTACCCATTACAGTCCGCCCACGTATTGAGTTTTCAGGTAAGGGCTATATTATTGGAGTAATTCGTGGGACGATAACAGACAAAATGTCAACATCCGCTTTTGTTCAATTTCCCGTGAACGATGAAAGAGCACAACGATTAGTTGATGAGGAGCTTAAACATTTTTCGAGGGAATACATGAACATTCTTGTAATGGATCTGCGAGGCGTCCAAGCGGGGATTAAGAATTGGATCCCCCTGATCCAAAGGAGATTTCAACCTAATATCAATACTAGAATTGGAGGTGTAATTTTATACGGACAAAGCGGTCTTGATGATGGAATGAGACCGCTTGAAAAGGAATTTATGGTTTTAAGAAATCAATACGCAGCCAGACATCTACCAGAGAGTTTTTTTGAAAAAATTGAGTCCGTCTTTATCTGATGTTATAATCTTACTTCTCCGGTCTCATCGCAGGAAAGAGCACGACATCTCTGATCGATTCTTCGCCTGTCATGATCATCACAAGTCTATCAATTCCGAAGCCAAGTCCGGCTGTTGGCGGCATTCCGGTTTCTAAGGCGCGAAGAAAATCTTCGTCTAAGACCATTGCTTCATCGTCGCCGCGGGCGCGGAGTTTGGATTGCTCTTCGAAGCGGGCGCGTTGATCGAGAGGATCGTTGAGTTCGCTGAAAGCATTCGCAAGCTCTTGCCCGTTAACCATTAATTCAAAGCGTTCGACAAGTCCGGGCTTAGTGCGATGATTTTTTGCAAGCGGCGACATGGAAAGCGGATAATCAGTAATGAATGTCGGCTGAATTAAATTCGCTTCCACTTTTTCGGAAAACAATTCATCAATGATCTTTCCTGATCCTGCATTTGCATCAATATGAATATCGAGTTTCTTCGCCGTTTCTCGGAGCGCAGCTTCATCCATCTCGCTCACATCAATCCCTGTAAATTCTTTGATCGAATCATACATTGTAAGTCTGCGATATGGCGGAGTGAAATCAACCACTACTCCATTCTTTTGCGTGAATTTCATATCGCCGCCCGTAACTGCACGCGCAACTTCGGCGAACATCTGCTCGACGAAATCCATCATCCAGTTATAATCTTTGTAGGCAATATAAATTTCCGCCATTGTAAATTCCGGCGAATGATTTTTATCCATTCCCTCATTGCGGAAATCTTTTGAGATCTCATACACTCCTTCAGCAAGTCCGCCTACAATAAGGCGCTTTAAATATAATTCATCTGCAATGCGAAGATAGAGATCGAAATCGAGCGCATTATGATGCGTAACGAATGGGCGCGCATACGCTCCGCCATAAAGAGGCTGCAAGACAGGCGTTTCAACTTCTAAGTAACCACGTTCATCGAAGAATCTGCGAATTGTTGTAATGATCTTCGAGCGTTTTCTAAAAGTATCCCGAATATGCGGATTGGCAATGAGATCAATATAGCGGCGGCGGTAGCGAAGCTCTTTATCGCTGAACGCATCATGAATAATTTTCTCGCCCGTCGATTCATCGATCTCTTCCTTGACAACAGGCAGAGGCTTCAGGGCTTTTGCCAAAACTTCGAAAGACTGCGTGTGTAGAGAAATTTCTCCTGTGCGAGTACGGAAGATAAATCCCGTGACACCAATGATATCGCCCATATCAAGCAACTTCAGTGTCTCGTATCCTTCGCCAAGTTCATCCGATTTGAAATAAAGCTGAAGCTTCCCCTCTTCATCCTGAATATGCACGAAGCTTGCTTTACCCATACGGCGAACTCCCGTGATGCGTCCAGCGACTGAAGCTATCGGCTTCGCTTCAATATCTCCATCATTAAAAAGCGCACGAGCTGCACCGGAAGAATGTGTACGATCAAAGGAATAGCCATAAGGCTCAACTCCGCGCTTGCGAAGAGATTGCAATGATTGAATACGTTCACGCTCCTGATCGGAAAGCGAGTTAATATCGAGAGTCGTAAAATTTGGTAATTCGAGCATTATTGAATGTATATTATGCAAAAATACGGAGAAGGATCATTGGTGAAAAAATATCGAACAATTTGGAATCCCTCTTAACTCTCTTCGTGTCATTCTAAGTGGAGCGAAACGAAGAATCCCGTGAAGTATAAAACGAAATTTCTCTATAAACCTCACTGGATTCTTCACTCCGTCCTGATTGACAAAGTTATCTTCCCGAACTCGGTCCGCGCAGCGGAAATGTATAGTAAAGTTTATACGAACTTGAAATATCTTTAAGTAAATTTTCTAACATCTTTTGCAAATCAGGCAGATCTTCAGCCACATAATGATCCCCTCTTGTTTTTTTTGCAAGCCAGAATAATCTTCCGTCCATATCGCTGCGAAAATTTACGGTATAGATCGTTACAGGCATGACACTAACAAGATCGTAAAGTTTTTCTATACCGATAGAACTTCCATTATCCTCTCCGTCGGTAACTACAATAACGATCTCAGAGCGAAGCGAATCACCCGATTTGCGGCGATCACGTATGCGAGATAGCCCACTAATGATCGCTGAATAAAGCGGCGTCAGATCAGTGCGGATAGTATCGTATGAATGCCAAAAGCTTTTGAGCTCATTTCTGCGTTGTGTAAACTCACTCGATGCAATAAAAAGCGACTCGCGTTCTGTGCCGTCAAAACTTCGTGTACGTTCTATATTGTCGAATGCAATTGCATCCGCTATAAATCCATCGCCGAGCGAGTCAATAAATTTATCAAGATATTTGGTAAGTGAGTCGTATGAATGAAACATCGATGCAGAGTTATCAAGAATAAAAGTTATTGCAAGATCATGTGTTAGTGCTGTCGTAGTTTCTATGCAGGAATTAATCGTTGCCGTATCACCATCGCGTATGATAAGAAAATCATCTGAAGTAAGTTTTTTTATTGCGTGCCCTTTGTGGTTTGTTACCCGAACATTCGCCGAATCGGTATTTGAGGAATTAATTTTCAATTCATATTTCGATCCGGTCAAGAGAGAAATATGAGTTTGATTTTTGGGTTGGGTAAATGATAATGATGCTCTAAGTAAAATACAAAGAGAGAATGCAACAGGGATTTTACGGAATAGATGGATTTTCACGGATATTTTTTGACTCGAATGCCTATTTTAACCAACGCAGAGGATTCTGTTTGGATTTCCCCTTCCAGACTTCGAAATGCAAGATACCTCCAAGTTCGGAATTCTCGCCGCTTGAAGCGATCGTTTGCCCTTTCTTAACGCTGCTGCCGGAGCTGACACTTACTCCGCTAAGATCGGCATAGACGCTATGTACTCCGCCGCCGTGACGAATGATGACGATCGTGCCGTAACTGGGCAGTGAGCTGATAAGCGATACAACTCCGTCCCCTGCAGACCGAACGGCGGAGCCCCTTGACGTACCGATATCAATGCCAAGATTCATCGTCACGGTTCCAAGTTCGGCATTGCGATGCTCACCGAAATTTTGTACTATCTTATGCGAACTTGTAGGCCAGCTAAGCGAATGCGGACCTGCAAGACTTTTTGTTTCGATCTTATCGCTGGCTTCTTCTTGTACTTCTTTCTTTGTTAGTTTCTTACCGGAAGTTTTTTTCTTTTTTCGCTCTGCCATACGTCGTTTTAATTCTCGTTCTTTTGCTTTTCGTTGTGCTTCTTCTTTTGCAAAAAGATTTGCTATAATAGCTTCTAATCGCTTTGCACTTGCTTTCCGTTTATCGAGTTCTTTTTGTAAAGCTTGTTTTGATAATTGAATTTGCTTTAATTCTTCAGCTTGAGTGCGAGCTTTCTGCTCCGTTGTCATCTGTTCTCGTTTAGCAGCGTCGATCTGATTCATTTCTTCACTAAGTGTTGCTGAAACTTCTTCTTTATTCTCAGAGAGAGAAGTTTTAGTAGAATCAAGTTCATACTTATTGTGATTAAATGCTGTACTGACTATATGACTTAAATACGCACTACGCGACTGGGCAGCACTTTCCTGAGGGTCTGATAATATATTCCTATCCGCAGTATAAGTCTTATACGTCCCATTCATATATTTATGCGCAACTCCTGAAGCATAGGTATTTTTCAGGGTATCGATCGATGAGGATGTTTGTTGAATTGAAACATCAAGTTCTTCGACTTGCGATTCTAAGTTAGCTGCCTGAGCACGGAATGATGCAAGCTTTGCTTTCAAATCGCGCGTTTTCTTATCATATGCAGCAAGGGTCTTTGTTGTGCGATGCTCGCGCACCGAATGTTCTCGAAGTTGGCGTTCGGTCTCGGCAATTTCACGTTTAAGTTTAGCAAGTTCTGACTGCCGGGTGATACGCGTCGAGTGAATTTTAGAAGTCTGTTTTTTTGATTTTTTTTTGGTATGCTTGTGAATGCGCGCAATAAGATTACTTTCACCAAGGACTAAAAAGCTCAAACCTAATAGAAGGCTGAGCGCGTATCGAACGTAATATGACGGTATTGTTTTCAGGCTGTAAATTGTTAACTATCATCTGTGAACTAATATCCCCGCTTCCCCGTTTTCTGCCCGCCTCTAAAATTAGGGGTAAACGAATTAAGTAGATATTATCCGTACTATGGATACACAACTGCCGCCAATTGATCCCCTCGAAGGAAAGCAAAATATTCCTTCAGATCCCCTCTACATACTTTCAAAAAATATACCCGATATTTCAGACGATGATACGGGCATTAGAATAAAACTTAAGCGCACCCTTTTCGGAAAAGCTCGTAACCTTAAGGATCCGAAGGTTTTCCACAGTATTTCTCTTGTCGCTTTTCTTGCGTGGGTTGGGCTTGGAGCCGACGGACTTTCCTCCTCAGCTTATGGACCCGATGAATCATTCCGCGCATTAGGAACCCATACTTATCTTGCTGTTGCCCTCGCTCTTGCAACTGCCTTTACCGTTTTTATCATCTCCTATGCCTACTCAAGGCTTATTGAGCATTTTCCCTCAGGCGGCGGCGGATATGTTGTTGCATCGAAGCTTATTGGGCCTCGTTTCGGAGTCATCAGCGGTTCGGCGCTTTTAGTTGATTACATCCTGACGATCTCGGTGTCTATCGCTGCAGGAGCTGATCAGATATTTAGCGTTCTTCCGCAAGAATGGGCTCCGTGGAAATTGGCGATTGAAGTAATCACGATTTTTTTTCTTTTAGTATTGAACCTGCGCGGCGTTAAAGAATCGGTTCAAATCCTTACACCGATTTTTCTAGTCTTTATATTATTGCATGCCATCCTAATTTTTGGTGGATTCTTCACGCACGTTTCGGAAATATCACGGGTGACAAATGAAGTGACCACAGGATTTAAAACCGGAATTTCGTCTCTCGGATTTATGGGATTATTTGCCATATTTATACGGGCATACTCGATGGGAGCCGGCACATATACCGGTATAGAGGCAGTATCGAATGGTTTGCAAATCATGCGTGAGCCGAAGGTTCATACTGCGCGTGTGACTATGCTTTATATGTCAATCTCTCTTGCAGTCACTGCAGGCGGCATAATGGTATGTTACTTACTCTTTAGCGCTACTCCTGAACCCGGAAAGACGATGAATGCCGTACTCTTGGAAAGATTTGCAGGTACATGGCATATCGGATCAATGCCGATAGGAAATATTTTTATCTGGATCGCTCTTGGCTCCGAAGCTGCTTTGCTTTTTGTAGCGGCTCAGGCTGGGTTTATTGATGGACCTCGTGTCATGGCGAATATGGCAGGCGATTCATGGCTCCCTCACCGTTTTACTTCGCTCTCTGATAGATTGACGATGCAGAATGGTGTCGTTCTTATGGGCCTTGCAGCTATTGGCACGCTTTTTATTACTGGCGGAGATATCTCGACTCTCGTTCTGATGTACTCGATCAACGTGTTCGCAACATTTTCTCTGACCGAGATCGGAATGGTACGGTTCTGGTACAAAGGACGTACGGAACATCCTGATTGGTATAAAAAAATATTGATTCACGTAATAGGTTTGACACTTTGTCTCTCAATACTCATTGTCAATATTTACGAGAAATTTCTTGTAGGCGGATGGATTACTCTCGTCGTAACAATTGCACTGATCCTAGTTTGTTTCTGGATCAAGAAGCACTATCTCGATGTTCGAAAAAGTGTTCAGAAACTTGATGATATGCTCAGTAATATTCCTCTGCCTGAACCGGGTGAAGATAATACTCTCGATCGTAATGCACCCACAGCCGTTCTTTTAGTCGGTGGATATGGCGGACTTGGTGTACATACATTATTTTCTATCAAGAGGCTTTTCCCGAATAATTTTAAGAATGTTATTTTTGTATCTGTCGGAGTACTCGATTCCGTAAAACTTAAAGCAGGAGAAGAAGTAGAACATTTGACAAATGAAACCGAAAAGGACTTGAAAAAATATGTTGATCTTGCACGCAGAGTAGGCTTCGCTTCTGAATACCGTGTCAGCATTGGTATTGAAGTAGTAGACCAAGTCCACAGACTATGCGTTGATATTGCCAGAGAGTATCCGCGCGGTATTTATTTCGCTAGTAAACTCGTCTTCCAGAAAGAACGGTGGTACCAGAGATTCTTACATAATGAAACTGCAAATCAGATCCAGCGCCGTCTGCAGTTTGACGGACTCAATACAATGATCCTACCGGTAAGGATCTTCGATAATGTAAGCGTATAATTTTTTTCCTTTATTAGTATATGAAAAAAATACTTGCGTTCGCCTTTTTTTACCTTGTCGTATTGGAATTCCCTTCTTTCGCTTTTGGAATAAGGAAGGATTTAATTCTTGCACTAAAAGACACGGTCGTTTTACCTGCTGACACTGTTGCCACCGGGCAGCCCGCACCGGAGCCATTCTCATTCGGCGATTTCACATGGCTTAATGGCAATAATCGGATGCATTCAGCACTCTTGGATAGTAAATATTTTACCGGTGAATTTCTTCTTGATGCAAATTACTCTGCTTCGAATCGGCATCCGATAGATCATACTGTTGTTGGCTCCACTGCTTTAGCGCGGGATAATGAATTTCAATTATCGATGCTCGGCTTAGGCGGAGATTTCCATTATGATAATGTTCATGCAAGAGTTTTGCTCCAGCTTGGTACTCGTTCAACCGTCGTTCCGCGCAATGATTTCAGTGTAACTCACGGACAATTCGATCTTGCAAATGCTTACAGATATTTTAGCGAAGCTAATGCAGGATATCATTTCGATGTAATGCATGGGCTTAATATTGACGTTGGAATATTCATGTCCTACATCGGGCTTTTCTCGTATTACGCTGCTGAGAACTGGGCATATCAACAGTCATACACTTCAGATAATACTCCCTGGTTTTTTAACGGACTTCGCATTCAGGCTTTTCCGAGTGACCGGATGAAAATCGAGATTTGGCTTGTCAACGGATGGCAGGCGTATGCAAAATTTACCAACGGACCGGGCGTTGGTTTTCAATTCATGTGGAGACCCGAGGAATG
>JANYLL010000250.1 GCA_025357895.1 Ignavibacteriota bacterium | reverse complement strand
CTGATATTCTGAAAGCTTGTGAAGCAAGCCAATGACTTCGCCGATATTTACCGTCGGAATAATTTCCGAACGTCCCGGAGTTTTTGCTTCTTCGACAAAGGGCAAAACGGTGTTGGTTATAAGCGAATAAATTTTATTCGAAATTTCCTGAAATTCCGGCGAACGCGGATTACGTGGATATGGAAGTGGATTTGCAAACTCCGCTTTGATCCGCCCCGGATGCGCATCAAGCACAATGATGCGGCTTGCCATCTGCACCGCTTCATCTATTAAATGTGTGACCATGATGACGCCTTTAAGCGTCGTATCATGCGAATGAAATAAATGCAAGACCTCATCACGCAAATTCTCTGCCGTCAGTGCATCGAGCGCGCTGAAGGGTTCATCCATACAGAGTACTTTCGGTTCGACAACTAAGGCGCGGGCAATTCCGACGCGCTGTTTCATTCCGCCGGAAAGTTCTTTTGGATAAGCTTCTTCAAAACCTTCAAGACCTACTGCATCAATAACACGTAGAACCTTTTCTTTTACCTGATCGCGTGGCATTTTCAATGCTTCAAGTCCAAGTGCGACATTTTCTTCTACGCTTAGCCACGGCAAAAGTGCAAACGATTGAAAGACCAGAGAGGTCAGCGGGTTAAATCCTTTCATCGGTTTTCCATCAACAGAAACACTTCCTAGTGTCGGTTGTAATAAACCGGTAAGAATTCTAAGGATCGTAGATTTCCCGCAACCTGAAGAACCAAGTAAACATACAAACTCATTTTCAGCGACGCTTACATTAATATGTTCGAGTACATGCAAAGGCTTTCCTCCTGGGGTTTGAAAGGTCATCGAAATATCACGAAGCTCGATGAGCTCTTTCCCCGCAGGGGTTACGGACTGCGCCTGTACTTCCGTCATTGGTGTTTGTGTTGTGAATGCCATAAAATTTAACCTCCAAACAGTTTTTTCACTTGTCATTTCGAACAGAGTTTTGCTTCTCTAAGAGCGAAACGGTGAGAGAAATCGTTAAAGAAAAATAAAAACCTTTATTCTTTAATACTATAATGAAATAATGACTTATCTAATTAATAGATTTCTCTCTATGTCTGCCGCTCTCGGGTCGCGGCAGGCTCCGTTCGAAATGTCACAATTAAATATTTTGCACACTAGTTATTCAAATTATTTATTCAATGCATATCGGTCCTGGGCAATTGCAAAAAGTCTTCTCCAGAAAAATTTATTGATCGCGATAACAACTAAGCATAAGGCAAGTGTCGATGCTATGAGCATCGGGAAATTTTCTTTTTCGCTTGCGATACTGATGATCGCGCCGATACCTGTTGCCGTCAAACGCTCCTTTCCGGGAACAACATAATTTTCTGCAATGATGCTTGCATTCCACGCTCCGCCGGCAGCAGTTATCGCGCCGGTAACTATTGAGGGAAATAGCGCAGGTAAAATAAGTTTGCGCCACTTCAAATTACGCGGCAATCCATAGCTCGACGATAGTTCTTGGAGATCGGTCGGAATAGAACTTGCCCCCGCAATGACATTAAAAAGCATATACCATTGCGTTCCGAGCAGCATCAGAAGTACTGCGCCGATCTCGATAGAAACGCCGAAGCGCGCAAGTACGATCAGCACAAGCGGAAAGATCATCGGAGCCGGAAACGATGCCATGAATTGGATCAGCGGCTGTAATTTTCGGGATAAATTTGCATTCATGCCGATCACTGCACCGACGGGAATCGTCCATAATGCCGCAATCGCAACAGCAACGGTTGTTCGCAAAAATGTTGCAAACGTGCCTATTCCGATCGTTGACCAATCACCCAATGTCAATCCGCGTGAAAGCAGAAATGCCGCATCTATAATTGCATAGACAATTCCTGCAGCAACTGCAAGTGCGATCAACCATCCAAATATTTTTTTGAAGACAGGTTCTTTTGCTCCCACAAGGCCCAGCAATCTTTGCGCAGAAAGTTTTTTTTCATCGAGCTTCGCTTTAGCATCTCCCCTCTCGATCTCTTTTTCCCTTCTGAGAGCAAGCTTTTCTGCGATCCACTTAACGAGTTTTGAATCTTCTAAAATATTCAGCACGAATGAATGCTCTACAATTTCGTCAGCAGTTTCTTCCATACGAAATTTTTTGCTCCAGATCACCAGTGGTTTCCACAAAAGTGTATTGAGCACGATGATCATTACGCCCATAGCAATAACAGCGGCGAGCATCGCAGGAGTGTTCCCTTTATCAATTGCAACGCTCATATAACTTCCGATTCCGGGCAGACGGAAATCGCGCGAACCAAGAGTGAATGCTTCGCAGACTGTTAAGAAAAACCATCCTCCTGCCATAGACATCATGGAATTCCATACGAGGGGTATCGCACTTGCAGGGAGTTCGAGCTTCGTAAGAATTTCTTTTTTTCCTAAATAAAAACTTTCTGCGGCGTCGCGCATATCGGTAGGTATGCCTTTAAGCGCACGATAAAACGCATACGTCATATTCCATACCTGTCCCGTAAAAATAGCAAGAACACAGACAAGTTCTAAACCAATATTATTGTTAGGAAAAATTGCAATAAGAGCTATCGAAAAACCGGGAAGGAAGCTCAGTACCGGAATGCTTTGCAGAACATCGAGCAAGGGCATCATGACGCGTTCGGCGCGTTGTGAATGAGCCATGATGTAGCCATAGGCGATCGTAAATGCAAGCGATATGAGATATGCAACAAGTCCGCGCGTCATGGAAAAAAGTGTGTAGAGCGGAAGGTAGCGGAATTCGGTATGAATTTCCACTGTCGGCTGTACGTGCGCTCCCCATTGGCGTGCGATCACGGCAAGCCAATAGATAAGTCCGCCAAGAGCAGCAACGACGATAAAATCGGCGATGCGCATCTTCTTCGGAAATTCTATAACTGAACGTACGAAACTCATTTTTAAATTCTTAGTTCTTAGTTCTTAATTTTCTTTACTGTCAACTGTTAGCTGTCAACCTCATAACTCAACATGTCCACGTAATCCGAAAACATGCACCGGTCCGCGGTCTTTATTATATCCCGGATTCATTACGAATTGATAATCTCCTGAAAGTGCAAAGTAATTTGTGATATGAGTAAGATATTGCGCTTCGAGAATAATCTCAGATCCATAATTTAATTTCCCATCACCTATAATAAATCCTTTGCCGCCTGCTTCGAGGTACATCCGGTGATCATCGGAAATGCCGTTGATAACAACTGCGCCGCGGATAATATCATCGCCGGGTTTTCGAAATGGTCCGTCTAAAGCGCATCCCAGAGAAAAAGATCGATCGATTTCCGTAAACATCCATGTTTCATTTTTTCCGTCATTCCAGCTTGTGCGTGAAAAAGCCGAAAAGTTTTTTCTGAGTTGCTGATCAATATTTACTTCGAATCCATATTTCGATCTTCCATACGCTCTCGTTACAGTAATATCAGGAGCATGTCCACTATCCTCAGCAATTGCCTGCAGATAATTTCCCATGTGAGCCGTTGTATAGAATGTAAGAATTCTGATCGTACCGGGATTCGCCAAAATATTGTGCGGAATTTCAACTTCGAACGTTTCAGAATTTGCTTTGCTAAAATTCGGATCAAAGATCAATTCATTCGCAACTTTTGCAACCATATCGGATGCAAAGCGCATTGAAAAAGTTGGTGTAATGTATTCCACCGTTCCGCCGATCGTATATCCTTTTGTATCCGCCGGATAATCCCATGCTCCGGCACTCATCAGCGACCAATTGAAAAATTGTGATCGCGGATCGTGCGAAACACTATTAGCATCGAATTGATCGGTTATGGAATATTTCCCAAGAGTGATCGTAAGACGCTTTGCAGGTTGAAGTTCTGCCATTTGATTCGGCGTTTCCGGTATAGCCACCATTTCATCCGTGAGCGGAATATTTTCCTGAAGATATATTCGTGCAAATGGTATCGTAAGTTCCGGCGCAGTGCTGCCGATACGATAGGTTTCTCCGTTGAGTGCGCCTGCAACACCCGAAGCACCGCTTAATCCTGCGCCGCCCGCAATTTCCGGATTAATATATAACTCGCCACCATTCCAGATTCTCCAGCCGATATAAATTGTCGAAGTGATGGAAATTTTATCATTTTCATGCGACTTTAAACTGCTGCTGCCTTCGTATGGCGAATGGAAATCCGGATGCACCTGATCTATCGTCGTTGCCTGGAAATGAAAACTCCAATCGGATGTATGTGCCGATGTATCTTGCGCGAAAGATTTTTCCCGCAAAATTATCAGCGCACAAAGCGATATGAAAATTTTATTCAGCATAGATTTTCCGAATGAAGTATGCTGCTAAGATGAAAACTCCGGGGAAGAGAATCCGATCGGATTATGAAAAAGCCCCATCGTTAAAGGGGCTTTGAAACTATTTATTTTCGGGTGAGGAAAAGAATTAGTTTTGTTCTTGCCCCCTTGTAAGAGTTTTAGCACTGAATAACGTATTCTGAAATTGATTTCAGAAAGCTGCATTATGTTAAGCCTTGATCCGGCAAAACCTGTTCTACCCATTGGCCTCTCTCGAGGTTTCCGGGCAGCAGCCTGTTTTCATTCAGTAGCCTCACCTAACAGGCGTTACTACATCCATAGAGTATTACAATCTAAATTTCTTTCGGGTTCCAATAACTATGTTATCCTGAGCGAAGCCGAACGAAGAATCTAGTGATGGTTTTAGAGAGTTACTACAAACTATCTACCTACGCAAATTTTAAAGTCCTGCACCGTGACAATTCTTATACTTCTTTCCGCTTCCGCATGGACACGGGTCGTTACGTCCAACCTTAGGTCCTACTTTGATAGGTACTTTCGGAGCATTCTGCTGAGGCTGCATACCAGCTTCAGGTCCATTATAACCACCGGCTGAAGCAGAGACAGTAGAAGTATATTCCTGCTTTGTAGCAACCATCCTTCTGGGACTTGGCTGACGATTTGGCATCAAGCGTCTTGCCGTTTCCTGCGAAGGTTGTTGGGATTCAACTTGCGGATAAAGCTTCAGCGTCATCTCCAAAATGCCATCGCGAATGAGCGTCAGCATCATAATGAACATGCGGTATCCTTCCTGCTTATATTCGATAAGCGGATCTTTCTGCCCGTACGCACGAAGATGAATTCCTTCTTTCAAATCATCCATTTCGCGAAGATGCTCTTTCCATTTATCATCAATTACTTGCAGTGTTGCGTAGCGTTCAAGCTGCGCCATCAGCTCTGTGCCGAGTTGCTGCTCTTTACGAGCATAAAATGCTTTTGCTTCGTCGGTTAATCTGGCAACGATGCCCTCTCTGCCAAGTTCTGCCCACTCCGCCCTATTAACGGGAACATCCGTCATGAATAAACGAAGTATCTCATCGTGAAGCAAGTCATATTCACCTTGCTCATAATGGATATCAACAACCTCAGCAATTGCCTCCGTAAGCATTTCGATGATTTCATCTTTTAAACGTTCTCCATAAAGCGCATGGCGGCGGCGATCATAAATAACTTCGCGCTGGGAGTTCATGACGTTATCATATTCGAGAAGACGTTTGCGGGTTGCAAAATTATTCTCTTCAACTTTTTTCTGTGCGCGTTCGACTGATTTTGTGATCATCGAATGCTGGATCACTTCACCTTCTTTTAATCCCAAGCGCGTCATCACTCCGGCGATTCTCTCCGAACCGAAAAGACGCATCAAATCATCTTCGAGTGATAAAAAGAATTGCGTCGAACCCGGATCGCCTTGTCTTCCCGATCTTCCGCGAAGCTGGCGATCAATGCGGCGTGATTCATGACGCTCAGTTCCGACGATATGTAATCCGCCGACATCAGCAACTCCTTTACCAAGTTTAATATCTGTTCCGCGGCCTGCCATGTTGGTTGCAATAGTCACAGCTCCCGGCAAACCTGCATTCTGAATGATCTCTGCTTCGCGTGCATGCTGCTTGGCATTCAAAACATTATGCGCAACATTCAAACGTTTGAGCATTCTCGAAATTGTTTCCGATACTTCAACGCTTGTCGTTCCAACCAGTGTCGGCTGACCTTTTGTTTTCGCATTCTGAATTTCTTCAATAACAGCATTGTATTTCTCTCTGCGGGTGCGATAAACATTATCTTCACGATCATCACGATCAATCGCTCTGTTGGTTGGAATGACAACAACGTCGAGTTTATAAATTTCGAAGAACTCGCCTGCTTCAGTTTCCGCAGTACCGGTCATGCCGGCAAGTTTTTTATAGAGACGGAAATAATTTTGCAGCGTGATCGTTGCCATGGTCTGCGTGTCACGCTCGACCTGAACACTTTCTTTTGCTTCGATAGCCTGATGTAAACCCTCTGCATATCGGCGTCCGGCAAGAATACGTCCCGTGAATTCATCAACGATCATAACCTTACCATCCTGAACAACATACTCTACGTCCTTTTCATAGAGCGAGTAAGCGCGAAGTAATTGCGATATCGTATGCAATCTGTCGGATCGATCTGCATAAACAACATTCAATTGATCTTTCTTAATTTGCTTTTCTTCCGGAGAGATATGGTCAACTTCCATCTGAGAAAGTTCGGTTGCAATATCGGGCAGAATAAAAAGATCGCGGTCCGTGCCATTTCCGGCAAGCATATCTCTGCCTTTATCGGTCAGATCGATCTGATGATTTTTTTCTTCGGTGACGAAATATAATTCATCGTCAATGATATGCATGTTACGGCTTGAATCACGCATGTACTCAAGCTCCGTCTGCTGCATAAGGCGAAGCATCTCGCCATCGGAAAGCAATTTCATCAGGCGTTTATTCTTCGCCATGCCATGCTGTGCTCGGACAAGCAAAACACCCGCCTCTTTGCGCTTATCGGCATCACCGGATTTTAAAAGCTCTTCCGCTTCACCGATAATTTTTGCAACAAGATTTTTTTGTGCATTAATAAGCCTTTCAACATGCGGCTTCAGCTCATCGAATTTATGATCAGAGCTTTCGACCGGACCGGAAATAATTAGCGGCGTACGCGCTTCATCGATCAATACGGAATCTACTTCATCAACGATTGCATAATTATGCGGACGCTGAACCATATCTTCAACACGAGTTACCATGTTATCGCGGAGATAATCGAAGCCAAGTTCGTTGTTCGTACCGTAAGTAATATCAGCGGCGTATTCTTTATGACGATCCCATGGCTGCATCGGCTGCAAGATCACACCAATAGAAAGTCCCAAGAATTTAAATATCTGCCCCATCCATTCCGAGTCACGCTGAGCAAGATAATCATTAACTGTTACAAGATGGACACCTTTACCAGGCAGTGCATTGAGATAGATCGGAAGTGTTGCAACGAGTGTCTTTCCTTCGCCCGTTGCCATCTCGGCGATCTTGCCCTGATGCAATACAATGCCGCCAATAAGCTGCACATCATAAGGGATCATATCCCATTTTACTTTTTGTCCTGCGGCAAGCCACTCTTTTCCGACATGACGGCGGCACACATCTTTAACGACGGCAAACGCCTCAGGAAGAAGATCATCGAGCGTTGCTTTTGTTTCTTCCAACAGTTCTTTCTGCAATTCGTCCAGCCTGTCGAAGATCGTCATACGCTCTTCATGCGGAAGATCTTGCTTCAAATCTTCACGAAGCTGAGTCATCTCATCCTCGATTGCACCGGTCGATTCTTTAATACGCGCACGAAATTCCGCTGTCTTCGCCTGAAGTTCTTCATCGCTAAGCGAAGCGAGTTTTTCGTATTCTTCATTAATTTGATCCACGATAGGAAGCAGGTCTTTGACGTCCTTCTCATTTTTCGAACCGAATATTTTTTGTACGAATTTTAGCATTATAAAATTTTGATGCAATGTCATTGCGAGGAGTCCGCTTGCGGACGACGAAGCAATCCCCTTAAGGGATCGTAGAATCTGAAATTCTTCTTTACCTCAGGGGATTGCTTCGTCGGACTAAAGTCCTCCTCGCAATGACAGAATTGATTTATATTTCCACAAACCGCACTTCGCGGCCATAGACTTCCTGAAACAGCATTTTCTTACGCTCCGCTCCCCAGATTTCCAACTCTAAGTCGCGCGAGGCATTTTTCTTCGGTTTTAGCCGTATTTCGACGCTATTTCTGTTGATCTTGCAGTTTACGCTTTGGATAATACCGATGTTTCCACGATCCAAACCTTCGGCAATTCGTAAGATCGCCGAAAGTTTGCGGACAAGATCACGATGTTCATCGCTCTGAAGACGAGCAAAACCCTCATGCTTTAATTTCGGATGGGACTTGCGATGATACCGCGCAATATTGGCGATGATCTCGATCTCTTCATTTGTGAACCCAAGGAGATCGGCATGAGAAATAATATAATAGGAATGCTGATGATGCTCAGTATGCGAAATATGATAACCAATGTCGTGAAGAAGCGAAGCATAATAAAGATATTTCCGATCTTCAATTCCAAGATGATGAAGCCGCTGCGTTTGATCGAAGATCGAAAGCGAAAGCGCTGCAATATGCTCCGCATGAGTCTGTTCATAATTCGAACTCTCAGCTAAATACCTGACACTTTGCTCGCGCACATCACGAATTTTTCCATGTGTGCTGACATCTCTTCGTAAATGACGAATATAATCATAGATCACTCCTTCTCGAAGTGCATAACTGCTGACAGTTAATTCTTTAATACCCAGCAGTCGCATTGATTCTTCCAGGATCAATGCACCGGCAATAATAATATCAGAGCGCTTCTCATCTAACCCGGGAATCCGTTTTCGATCTGCGGCAGAGGTCATTGATAAAAGTTTACGAACAACAACTTTGACTTCAGCAAAAGTAAATGTAAAATTATTGAGTCTAACGCTAACGGCTTGAGAATTTGTAAGTCCCGTCCGCATGGCTGCGATGATCGAAGCAACTGCCTGAATTGTACCGCTGGAACCTGCGGCTACAACGTATTTTCGTTTCCGAATTTCGCGAGATGGAGGAGTCAATTCGCCAATAATTTGCCGGCGCGCATCTTCAATAGCGCGAAGTGAGGGGCGTTCGGCAAGCCCGAATTTTTTTGTGAGGCGGATAGCACCAAGTTTTAAACTCGTAATATATTTTATACTTCCTCGCTCTCCGATCACATATTCCGTTGAGCCACCGCCAATATCTATCGTCAGTGACCTCTTTGCAAAAAAAGGCAACGCCTGAAGCATACCAAGATAGATCAAACGACCTTCTTCAACACCGGAAATAATATCAATAGAAAT
>JANYLL010000235.1 GCA_025357895.1 Ignavibacteriota bacterium | reverse complement strand
AGCGCTTGCCGGGTATGATGTTGTCTTGAATGATATAAGTGATAAATTCCTTCAGCTTGCTTATCGGAATATCGGTGCGCTTATGGAAAAATCTACTGAGAAAGGCAAACTTTCTGTTAAAGATGCCAATGCAGCAGCATTGCGAATTACCACTACTTCACATTTTGAACATCTCAAAACATGTGAATTGGTTATTGAAGCGGCAGTCGAAAAGCTTGAAACAAAGCAGGAAATATTTTCACGATTATCGGATATTTGCTCTGAAGAAACAATTTTTGCAACGAATACCTCTTCTCTTGCTATCACAGCTATTGCTAGCGCTGCACGTAAACCATCAAGAGTAGTCGGACTTCATTTTTTTAATCCGGCGCATATAATGAAACTCGTGGAAATTGTCAGGGGATATGATACAACCGATGATGTGATGTATCGCGCAGAAGGGTATGTAAAACAGCTTGGGAAAGTGCCTGTTCTTGCAAAAGATACTCCCGGGTTCATCGTGAATCGGGTTGCACGAAATTTCTATGGGGAAGCATTTCGATTGCTTGGCGATGGAATTGCAACTCATGAGCAGATTGACTCGACAATGCGAAGTAATGGTTTTGCAATGGGACCGTTTCAGCTCATGGACTTGATCGGAATAGATGTGAATCTTGCTGTAACCGAATCGGTATATAATCAATTTTTTGGCGAACCTCGGTTTCGTCCACATCTGGTTCAGCAGAAAATGGTTGAAGCGCACCTGCTTGGAAAAAAGACAGGACGCGGATTTTACGATTATTCGGAGAAAAAAGATTAATGGCGCTTAGGGTAATCGGAATTTGCGGAAGTATGAAGCCGAAATCCTCTACGGCTTTTGTCATTAATTATGCTCTTGATGTTGCAAAACAGGCAGGAGCCGAAACAGAGTTTTATGACATCTCTGAACACGATCTTCCATTTTGTGATGGACGTGATGATGAATCGGCATATCCTCCTCAAGTTCAGAAATTCAAAAATTTAATAAAATCAGCGCAAGGTATTATCATCGGTACTCCTGAATATCATAACAGTTATACAGGCTCGTTAAAAAATGCTCTCGATCTCTGTGGACTTGCTGAATTCGAACATAAAATGGTTGGCATCATCGGCGTTGCAGGCGGTGGAATGGGTGCTGCAAATGCCATAGCTCACTTGAGAGCAGTGATGCGCGGAGTCGGCGCATGGGTCGTTCCTCATCAGGTTTCGATATCCCATTCCGGTAAAATATTTTCGAGCGACGGAATTCTGGGTGATCCTGCATTAGAGAAACGATTAAAAAAACTTGGCACCGATGTAACAAAATATGCAAGACTTTTTGCTGCAGGTTTGTTAGAAGTGGACGAATAAATTTATAAACGCATGTTAAGCATTATATTATCTTTTTTACTAACTATGACGGCAGTTTCACTCCAGGTGGGGCAGGACGCTCCCAAATTCAAAACAGGTTCAACAGATGGTTCTATCATTTCTCTTGATGACTTCAAGGGAAAGTCGAATGTCGTTCTTTACTTCTACCCCGAAGATATGACAAGTGGATGTACCGTTGAAGCCTGTAATTTTCGTGATGA
The DNA here is from genome assembly GCA_025357895.1 of Ignavibacteriota bacterium. GTDB lineage: Bacteria > Bacteroidota > Ignavibacteria > Palsa-1295 > Palsa-1295 > PALSA-1296. Next base: position 1,386 of record JANYLL010000235.1, on the reverse strand, counting down.
TAAATCAAAATTTGAAGGGTTGAACACCGTTATACTCGGTGTGTCAATGGATCCGATCGAAATGCATAAGAAATTTACCGAAAAAGATCACTTAAATTTCCCACTGCTTCTCGATACAACAGGTACGATCTGCAAGGCGTACGGTGTTCCTACAAGTGAAGATCGTTATCCGAAACGCTGGACGTTCCTCATCGATAAAAACGGTAAGATCGCTAAGATATATCAGCAGGTTCACCCGAGAGAACATTCTGCTGAATTGCAGAATGACATTGCTGCACTTCCGAAATAATTATTTTTTCTTCCGAATTTTTTTATAATTCACGTCGCGCTTTTCGTTGAAGGCAGATATGCCTTCAACGACTTCATCGGAAAGATTATGGATAGCAAGCCAGTCGCGGGCATGACCTATTGTTGTATGCCAGCTTAGATCTTTCCAGAAGTTAAGCTGCTGCTTAGCATAACGCAGGCATTCCGGAAGTTTATTATATAATTTTTCACAAAGAATTGCGATAGCCGCATCGAGTTCTGCTTTCGGAACGACTTGATTTACAAGTCCCCAATCCAATGCTTTAGCAGCAGGAATATCTTCACAGAGAAATAAAATTTCCCGTGCTCTTCTATCACCAACGGTAAGAGGAAGCCATTGTGTTGCTCCTGCTGCAGCGACACTTCCGCGCGCTGCACCGACTTGTTTGATGATAATATGATCTGCGGCAATAGCAAGATCACATGATAAATTTACTTCATTACCGCCGCCGACAACCATCCCGTTCAATCTGGCAACAGTAGGTTTGCCGATATTGCGAAGTGCTTCATGCATCTCGATAAAGACGCGCATCCATTTATAATAATCATTTGGATTACCAACGAAAAATTCTTCCTGCTCACGGAGATCGGCTCCCGTGCAGAATGCTTTATCTCCAGCTCCCGTAATGACGAGCACAGCAATATCATCATCCCATGCCGTATCTTCAATAGCCGTGATCATCTCGCGAAGCGTCGTGAGGTTCAGGCAATTTAAAACTTCGGGACGATTGATAGTCAGCGTTGCAACGTAATCATTTTTCTCATAGAGAATATGGGAAAAATTGTATGTTCGCTTCTCTTGATATGGATTAAGTTCTTGGGTAGTGCGAGTTTTTGCCATAACTTATAAAGAAATTTCTTCGACAGTGCCGATCGACATCGAAACAAGCGGCGCAGCAAAACTCATCAGATCTTTTCCTGCGGCTTTATTTTCTTCCGATGCCATCGCGGCTTTGAATGAATCCATGTTCTCAAAATATAACGTGCATTGCATGTACGGCTGCTCAGTTAGTAGCGCATTAACAGGAGTCAACATTTTTGTAAAACGCGTTACTTCCATCTTCCGAAGTCCCGGGACTT
>JANYLL010000232.1 GCA_025357895.1 Ignavibacteriota bacterium | reverse complement strand
TCCTTCCTGCCAAAGAAATTCTGCTGTTCGCAAGAATAAGCGGGTACGCATTTCCCATCGCATCACGTTCGCCCATTGATTCATGAGGATCGGCAGATCACGATAGCCCTGCACCCATTTTGCGAACATCGTATAGATCATAGTCTCGGAAGTCGGGCGGATGACAAGCGGTTCTTCAAGCAGCTTACCACCGCCGTGAGTAACGACTGCAAGTTCCGGCGCAAAGCCTTCAACATGCTCCGCTTCTTTTGACATGAATGATTGCGGAATCAGCAGAGGAAAATAGGCATTTTCATGCCCTGTATCCTTAAACATTTTATCCAAATTCTGCTGGATAAGCTCCCAGATGCCATAACCATTCGGGCGGATGACCATACATCCCCGCACCGGCGAATGCTCCGCCAATTGAGCTTTTTCGACCAATTCATTATACCACGCACTAAAATCCTGCTCCCGAGTTGTTAGTTTTCCTTCTGCCATAAAATATAAATAGAGGGATTATAAGGGATTATCACCGACGGGAGTTCCAATTTTGTATTCCAATAAGGCTTTTTCCGTATATTTGTATAAATAATAACCCCATAAAAAATGAAATACATTCTTTTTTCTCTTTCATTATTATTTTGCTTATCCGATTCTTTTGCTCAGCTTACTCCGGAAGTTACTACATGGATAATTAATACTACAAACAAAACCGGGTATGGCGGGCAGATTTCGAATATCGAACAAGTGCAATACTCTGCTGATAATGTCTATATCAGCGCTTCGTGTATTCCGGGATATGATATAGGTCCATGGCCCGGAAATCCGAACACTGCGAAAAATCAGAATTTTGTTTACAAGATCACGCGGCATCCTCATGCAAATACAGGCGCAGCGATCGCAACTCCTTTGGGACATATCGGAGTGTGGAGTAATGGCGTTAGTATTTTTAATGCGAAAGATGCTCGCTCATATCAGAACTTAGGAAAATGGAATCAGAATGCCATTGCCGTTGAAGGATCGAGTTTTGATAACTGTCTCGGTCATCCGGCACCGAACGGAGAATACCATCATCACTTGAATCCGCGCTGTCTTTATGATGATAAAGATAGTCTTCATCATTCGCCGATAATCGGTTTTGCATTCGATGGATTTCCGGTTTATGGAACCTATGGCTCATTTCAAGCAGACGGCGCACCTGCTATTCATAGAATGAAGAGCAGTTACCGCATGAGAAATATTAAAGACAGATCAACCCTTCCTGATGGTACAGTCCTTACTGCTGCTAATTATGGTCCGGCAATTTCATCGCAATATCCCCTCGGATATTACATCGAAGATTTTGAATTTATCAAAGGCTCAGGAGATCTCGATGAACACAACGGAAGATCCTGCATCACACCTGAATATCCGAATGGCATCTATGCGTATTTTGTAACCCTTGATAGTACTGGCACTGCGGCATATCCCTACACTCTCGGTCTGACATATTACGGTTCTGTTACCACAGGAAATACAGGTCCGGGTAGTGGACACAATACGATCAACGAAACAGTCACAACATATAATACAAGTGGAGTAAAAGAAAATACCGAATTCGTACAATATTCCCTTTATCCGGATCCCGCTACAAATTATACCACCATTTATATCGAACCCTCAGAGCATAATAATATTTCGATGTTCATCACCGATATGAATGGCAAAATAATTAAGCGGATGGAAAATCTTCAGCCGACTATCACCTATCAAATAGACCTCAGCAGTATTACAAGTGGCACATATTTTGTAACTCTTACCGATGGAGCAGGAACGTTGATGAAAAAAATTGTGGTCTATAGGTAAAATTATATCATATGCTATTGCGGGGAGTCGCGCTAGCGGCACCTTAATACTCAGTGCTGCACCACAATTTTCTGAGTTTCATTTTGGGTGCCGGATAAGATCAGAGTATAAATGCCATTCGATAGTTCTGATGTGTTAAACGACACTTGATTTTCTCCGAAATATCTTCCGTCTGCCAATACTGCTATTCTTCTTCCGAGAATATCATATAGTCCAAGACGTATCTGTTCTTCTCTTGAGGCATTCAAAGTAATCGTTATTTTTCCATTCGTCGGATTCGGAGATATTTGCATTGCCGAATTAGTACTTGGAGAATATTTTATTCCATTGTAATTTCTCGTCCCTTTCCAAACGCTTGAGCCATACGTACCGACATAAAAATCATCGTTCAGCGCAACATCAATTCCACCAATATAAAGATTTTCATCATGACCAAGTATAACTTTTGACCAATTAAGTTTTGAAGCATCA
>JANYLL010000251.1 GCA_025357895.1 Ignavibacteriota bacterium | reverse complement strand
ATTGCTCCTGGCGGCACATTTAATGTAAGCTATCCCATCATTCAGCGCGCCGGAACATATTTTTATCACTCTCATGCTGATATGAATACTGCGAAGCAATCGTATTTCGGTATGACAGGAATGTTCATTATAGAGGACGATGAAGAAAAAGCATTGGGGTTACCTTCAGGAGAATTTGAAATCCCATTACTAATTCAGGATAAGCGGGTCGATGCACTAGGGCAACTAATTTATGCGCCCACGAATGCCGATATGATAGCGGGCTGGCTTGGCGACACAATTCTCATAAACGGAACTCCGCCAACTGCATTCTTGAATGTTGCACAGACTTCGTATCGTTTTCGCATTGTCAACGGATCCAATGCACGCATTTATGAGATCGCGTTATCCGATGGGAAACAATTTACGATCATTGGCAATGACGGCGGGTTATTAGAAAGTCCGGCATCTGTGACCTCTGCAATGCTTGCTCCGGCAGAGCGGCTTGATATTATTATTGATTTTTCCGGGTATTCCGTTGGACAAGGTGTCTTTTTAAAAAGCTTACCATTTGTTACCAGTGATGGTCCGGGCTCCGGCAGTTTGCGGCAAGGTGCGGAAATAAATCTTCTTCAATTAAATATTGATAGAACTGCTCCGAAAGGAAATCCTATTCCTCCTGTTCTTTCGGCAATCACGAGATTTAATGCTACCGATGCAAAGACCACACGAGGCTTTACATTAAGCGGGCATCAGTATATTAACTTCCAAAGTTTCGATATAAACCGGATTGATAATCATGTTCCGTTTGGTGATCTTGAGCAATGGGTAATAACCAATCAAAGCGAGAGCATTCATCCAATACATGTACATGGACTTCAATTTCAAATTGTTAATCCTACGCAGCCCTCGGAAGGCGGTTGGAAAGATGTTGTTCGTGTCGAATCATTTGCGACGGTACAGGTTCTTCTTCGTTTTACTGAGTACACGGGCATTTACCTTATACATTGCCATATTCTCGAGCATGAAGATATGGGTATGATGTCAAATTTTCAGGTTGAACAAGCCGGAGCAGTAAAGCAAGAGTATAACGGACAAAATAATATAGAGATCTTTCCAAACCCGGCGTCTGATCATGCTATTCTAAAATTTCCAGTTCTTCAAAAAGAGGAGATATTATTGATTATTGGTGTAGGCGGTCAGATAATTTCGAAAACTATTCTCGGAGCAGGAAGCACCGACCACAAATTATTGACAGATAAGATGGCAAGCGGAAGTTACCGAATCGTATTAGGAAGTTATCAAGCAGAGTTGCTCATCATCCGATAACAAATCTCTATTGCTTTTTAAGACAAAGCGGGGGAGCTAAATCACAACGAAAGTGTTTTCTTTCCCGATTAAGAACTAAAAACTAAGAACTACCAATGACAACCCAGCAAGAACAATTTTTAGCAAAGCTTATCGAATGCCCGGGACCATCGAACTACGAAGAGAACGTGCAAAAACTTTGGCGAAGCGAAGTTTCGCCTATCGTGCCGGATATAACCATCGATGCGCATGGTAATAATGTTGCCACAGTAAAAGGCTCGGAGAATATTTCCGTTCTTATTGTCGGTCATGCCGATGAGATCGGTTTGATCGTCCGCTATATCAGCAGCGAAGGATTTATTTATGTCTCGCGTGTCGGCGGAGTCGATCCTGCAATTCTTCCTTCACATCGCGTTCGTATTCTTTCTTCGAAAACAAATAGTACAGTTCATGGAGTGATAGGCAAAACGGCGCCGCATCAATCTAATGCTGAGGAAAAAGATAAGAAGATCACCTACTCCGATGTATGGATAGATATTGGTGCTAAGGATAAAGCAGAAGCAGAATCATTAGTCGGAATCGGAGACGTCGTGATCTATGGCGAAGGCTATCAGCGCCTGACGGGCACACGAGCAACAGCCCGCTGCTTTGATAATCGTATCGGCATTTATGTCGTCGCCGAAGTTCTAAAAAATCTTGTAAAAAGAAAAGGCGACTTGAAAGCTACGGTTTACGGAGTCAGTTCGATTCAAGAAGAGACCGGTGTGTGGGGTGCAGGTAGAGCTGGATATGCTCTTGAACCGACACTTGCTATTGCTATCGATGTAACACCTTCTACAGATTCCCCCGGAATTTCAAAAATATTATGGGGTGAAGTTAATGTTTCTAAAGGTGCTGTCTTTAATAAAGGCATACGAAGCAACAGAAAGATCACCCAACTTTTTATTGATACAGCAGAAAAACATAAAATTCCCTATCAGATCGAAGTGGATAACGGGCATACATCAACCGATGCCGACCCTATCAGTCAGCAGCGTGCCGGAATTCCTATTGGAGTGCTCAGTCCTGCCACCCGATATCTGCATTCATCCTGCGAAGTTCTTGATCTTGATGACCTCGATCATTGTGTGAATCTTCTGACAGAATTTATTCTCTCATTACATGAGAAGATGGATTTTAGAACAGGGCTATAGATATAATAAAATATTCTTCATACAAGTGGTAGCAGTAAATTTGTTTTTGAATATGTATTACCCTCTTTAGGATGAATTTGAAATCATTCATTATCATCATCATTGCATTTCTCGCATTCTTTGCAGGCATTAGCCTTGCTCAATCTCAAGATCAACAGAAACTACCGCCTGCCATCCAAGCCGATACCACAAGCGGGTGGCAGTTAGTGTTTTCAAATCCGACCTATGCTGCAAATAATCATACCATTGAAGGATTACAGTATATCGGCGGCGAAAGTAGCATCTGTTATGCGTCGGCCTTCAATGGAACAAGCGATATACTACTGAAAAGTACAGATTTAGGATTGACATGGGATAGTATTCCAACTTCTATTCCAAGCGGACTACCAAAGTTTTATACGAGAACATTTGGTCTATCACCAGCAGCATCAGCACATTTGGTTTGGAAAACAATAGATGGAGGCAAAACCTGGACACCTCACGATAGAATGTCAGTAGCGTATGGACCTATTGCTTTTGCCAATACCGATACAGCTGTGATTTTCGGAATAAGCGCAACTGCCAGAACTACTGATATGGGAGAAACATGGAAGGAATTACCTTTTTCTTTTAATATTCAAAAATTTGATGCTTCGTTTGCAGATTCCAAAGTTGGATATGCTGTTGGCAGTACCGGAAGTATGGAAGGGCATCCTGAACTCCCGTCAAGTGGTTTCTGTGAAAAAACGACTGACGGAGGAGTAACATGGAAACAGGTTTATACCGGAGTACCTGCATATATTGAATGCTGTAAGGCAATTGATGAGAAAACGCTATTTATAGGTGGTGATAAGGGTGTAATAGGAAGAACCTTGGATGGAGGAAGTAGGTGGGATACAACGTACATTCCTGAAAAATATCCGCTCTTTAAGACAGTTTCTTTTATCAATAAATCACATGGGCTGATTGCGGGTGCAGCAGGCCTCGGTACATTTTATGGAATAATTTACAGTACTCAAGATACTGGCAAGACTTGGCAAAAGCAGTATATTCCTAATGCTCCAGAATTATTTGGAGTAGTAATGTTGAACGATTCAATTGCCCTTGTTTGTGGTGGCGGGCAAATATATCGAACTTCTTCTGGAGGTAACTTTTCCTCTGTGCTTAACCACAATTATAATTTTTATTTGCAGATTTTTCCGAACCCTACGTCTGGAATAATTTCCATGCGTTACCAACTCGCGAATTCCTCTGCGGTTATAATAAGGATTCATAATACTCTTGGGAATGAAGTTGGCTCGATGAATTTAGGCATTCAAAACATAGGTATGCAGAATATAGGTTATGACGGTTCCAAATTGCCTAATGGCGCATACTTCGCTACGGTCATAGCTGGGCAAAATTCTCAAACGATTTCATTTTCCATCCAAAAATAAGGAGTACCTTACAATGAAATACATTATTATTTCTCTGTGCATTATATTTTATTTTTTTTCAAGTTCTTTTGCCCAGATCGTTGTGCCAAAAGGTTGGGAGAAAGTGGATTCCTCATCAGCTGAAGCTGATTCGGAATGACATTACTATTTAATTTCCTCTTTTTCCTGTTTTGGAATAATTTACCTCTTCTTTTTGTTGCCGCATCACTTGAAAAACCAGCAATTAAACCAGCAGTTAATGAAAGAAAAGAAGATCGTACGAGTAGGATCTGTTGAATGCGGAGCAGATACGCTGTTTTTGATTTCCGGACCGTGTGTCATCGAAGATGATACAGTGATGAACCGCACGGCAGAAAAGCTGAAAATGGTCTCCGAAA
>JANYLL010000193.1 GCA_025357895.1 Ignavibacteriota bacterium | reverse complement strand
CGCTTTGAATTCTTTCGGCGTAAAAAGCTGCAAGATCGCCGCCTTGGTTTTGCTCTTTACTTTCTGAAAGAAATCATTGAGAGACATTATGAGAACATGCTCTTGAAATTATTAAATAATCTTGCTTCTTCAGCCTTCGGTTCTTTATTCTCTTTTGATTTTGACTTTTCAGGTTCATCAGCTTCTCCCCTAAAATGTTCTTCCTTCGAAAGTTTTTCAATCAAACTTTTCTCCTCTTTTGTAAGCTTCAAAGGAGTGACAATATTAACTCGTACAAGTTCATCGCCTTTGCCATGGCGATTCAAATGTTGAATGCCCTTTTCTCGCATCCTTAAGATCGTCCCGGATTTAATTCCGCTTTGAATTTTTAATAATGCGCGTCCGGATAAAGTTGGCACTTCAACCTCTGCCCCTAATGCTGCTTGCGGAAATGTTATTTCAAGATCAAGAATGACATCATCTCCATCGCGTACAAAAATATCATGCTCAAGTTCTTCGATCACAACGATCGTATCGCCTGCCGGTCCGCCGCGCCTGCCGACATTCCCTTGCCCGTTCATCGTTAAATAATTTCCATCGCTTACTCCTGCTGGAATCTTCACCTTCAGCGTACTTTCTTCCTGCACTCTGCCTTCGCCGGCGCACGTTGTGCATTTCTCTTTTATAATCGTTCCAGCTCCGTTACAAGTTGGGCATGGACCGACATTTACGAACTGCCCGAATCCCATTGAGCGAACCTGCCGCACTTGTCCTTGACCGTTGCACGTAGAACACGTTTGAACAGATGAACCCGGTTTTGCTCCGCTGCCTGTACAAGTACTACATTTACGGAAGTGACGAATTTTTATTGTCTTCTCAATACCTTCTGCGATCTCTTCGAGCGTTAACGGTAAACGAATCTGAAGATCAGATCCGCGTTCGGGTCCACTTGGACCGCGCTGCTGATTACCTCCGCCACCGAAGAACGTGTCGAAGATACTTCCACCGCCCATACCTGAGAAAATGTCCGAGAAGTGGCTGAATATATCTTCAGTGTTCTGATAATGGCCGTAATCATTTTGCTTCACGCCCTGATGACCGAATCGATCATAACGCGCACGCTTATCACCATCGCTTAAGACTTCATACGCTTCGGTTGCTTCTTTGAATTTATCTTCAGCTTCCTTATTATCCGGATTCTTATCAGGATGATATTGCATTGCAAGTTTTCTGTACGACTTTTTTATTTCGTCTACCGAAGCAGTTTTTTCTACACTTAATATTTCGTAATAATCTCTTTTCATTGTATAATCTTTGTTCAGTGGGACGGACTTTAGTCCGTCCCACTGGATATTTTTATTCTGCCCTCTTCGCCACAATAACCTTCGCATGACGCAGAACATTTTCACCCATCATATAACCCTTTTGTACTTCATCGGTAATTATACCCGGTTCAATATCATCCCGCATTTCTTCCATTAGTGCATCATGAAAATGCACATCAAACATTTTTCCTACCGATTCAAAAGGTTTGACATTATTCTTTTCTAATATCTTTTGGAAATTTCTATAAACCAATTGAATACCTTCAGAAAGTGAGTCCTTTTCGTTCGGTTTTATGAAGGTTATAGTACGTTCAAGATCATCAATTGTTGCCAACAGTTCTATGATAAGCCTTTTATTCGCTTCGAAAATTAATTGCACGCTTTCGGTTTGATGTCTGCGGCGCATATTATCCATCTCCGCCGTGCGTCGCAAAAGCTGATCTTTGGTTTGCTCAAGTTCAGTTTGAATTTGAGCGATGCGGATGTCTCGCTCGTCCTGACCATCAGTATTTACTTCATTTTCAGAAAGGGTCTCTTCATTCATATTCTCTTTTTTCTTAAACAGCATATTTATAAATTCTCATTTTGTCGAAAGTGCTGAAGACATAGCTTTAGCAATGTATTCAACGATGGGTGTTACGCGTCCGTAATCCATCCGTTTCGGTCCGATAACGGCAATTGTGCCATGCTGATCGCCAATGCGGTATTTCGTGGAGATGATGCTGTAATTGCTCATTCTCTCATCTTCAAGTTCGCTGCCTATACGTATGGAAAGTCCATTTTGTTTTTCTGAACCTTCGAGCACATGGATCACCACTTCTTCATTTTCGATAAGTTCGATAATGCTTTGAAATTCAATGTCAGTGTAATTTGTCTTCTTCTGGAATTCCGGCTGAGTAAAAATATTTCCTGCTCCTGAAAGTTTTACGCGTTCCGTCCCAGTATCCTCAAAAAATTTCTCCGGAGAATTAATGAAAACCCGCAGAATTGATTTATCTTCATCAGGAAGATCTTTGATACTTTCAAAGAAAATATTTCGTACTTCCCTAAAACTTTTTCCTGCTAAACGTGAATTCAAAATAGCAGCCAGTTCATCTAAGCGCGATCGTTCGATCGTCGTATCGGTCTCTAATGTCACCGTACGGATTCTGCCGCTTGATGCTGCAACAATAATGAGAATGCGATTAGATGAAAGCGGCATGATCTCCACTTTTTCCAAAACACTTTCATCCATCGCCGGAAGTAAAAGAAGCGAAAGCTGTTTCGATAGCTTTGCAAGAAGTGTCGCCGACTCACGAATAACTGCATCAGGCGTAATCGCAGATCCTAGAGATTGAGCGACAGCATTTCTCTCTACATCAGTTAAATGCCGGGCAGTCATCATATTATCAACGTACAGCCGATATCCTTTATCAGTAGGCATTCGCCCTGCGCTGGTATGAGGATGATCTATGAAACCCAAATACTCCAGATCGGCCATGACATTGCGCAGCGTTGCGTCGCTCAACCCTAATGCACTTATACGCGATATATAGCGAGACCCGACAGGATTTGCCGTCAGGACGTACTGTTGGACGATAAGACGCAGGATTTCCCGCTGCCTATCTGTAAGCAAATCTACTCCGAGAGCTTCTCTATTCTTTGGTCGTGGCATTAGCGAGGTAAGAACATAACGCCGTTCTTATGAAGTTTCAATTCTTATTTATCGATTGTCATGCGCCGTGACTGCACTAACGATGCTATTTATTTACTATGATCGATCTCATGCTCATATTACCATTCTGTAAAACTTTACAGTAATACGTGCCTGATGGGAAATTATCGAGGTTAAAACCGGCAGTATATACACCTGCCTTGGACACTTTTACTTGCGAAGAGCGAACCGTTTGACCTAATATATTAACAAGATCTATTTTCACAATTCCGGCATTCTGTGTAGAAAAATCAATATTTGTGATGCCCACGGTTGGGTTCGGGTAGATATGTTGAACTCCAAATTCGGAAATAGAGGCAGGACTGTGAATTACAGAAGAATGTTCAGGAAATTCAAAGCGGAATGAACGATAGTTGAATGTTCCTTTAGGTAATGAAAGTTGAAACACTTTCTCACCGCTCGGTGTAACTTCCATTGCATTCGGCACATTGAGAAATCCGAATCCAATAAATGTGTTACCATTCGCCATCCTTTGTACATTCCCGGCTGCGCTGCTAAAGGGAAGGTCACGAAACTCCCAAACCGTTTTGGCAGTCAATGGGCCGCTTTCATCAAGCTCAAATTCGACAGCACGGGAAAAGGCAGTATCATGATAACTTCCATCGCCCCAAAGAGATTTATGGTAATTTCCATTATCCCATAAAGTTATATGTCCGTTAGCGATTCGCCTCACATCATGCTGATAAGAAAATTGCAGGGTATCACCAATAAAGGAAAAGTAGTTATGCTTCCCTCCCCATCGCCATATTATATGGCCGTTCTTTGGATTGATCTTTGTAACTTCATCCATGTGCCGAAAACTGGCTATGATCGATCCATCGGTATCGATATCCACAGAATTGATATGGGCATAATCGAAACTCGATTCATTTGGATTATTGAGTCGTAGATGCGTTGCATCTGTAATATTGAAATAATCCCAACTCTTCCATTGAAAGACGACACGTTTTTGCGTATCGAGTTCTTGAATGATCGCACCGAAAACGGTAGCATGAGATGAAGCATTCGGATCGCCGGTAACTGCCCTCATATCAATGGAATCTCTGGGGTCGTAAGCAACAAGCAAGGCATGACCGTTGGGAAGCAATTTGAAATCATGTCCATCCGCTTGATATCCGTTCCCACATTGAAAACTATCAATGAGTTTATAATGATCATCTAAAAGATACACCCTGCCAAAAAATATTTCGCCATGCAAAACTGAATCTAATTTGAAATAAGAAAGTGTATTGTTAACTCCCATCTTAAAATCTTCTACAGCAACAGGAAGCTTTATATGTGCATTTGACGGATTTATTTCTCGCTCAAAGATGGGCTTGCCTGCATTATTGGCAATAATAATAAAATCGGATGTAACACCAACATTGTTATTCGGAGCGATGAAGATATTGCCCGGTGCAATATTCACAGAGTCTGCAAAATCAATTGTAATAACAGGGAAATTGGAAGGCAGTGTATCAAGAACCTCACTTTGGATTTTACTATACTTGTTTTTGACCTCGGCATCTTCCTGAAATGCCGCCATTTCCTTTTTTTCTTTATTCCGCAATTCACTCAGCAAATAATTTAGTCGCCTCTCACTCATCGAAGTGATCTGAAAACTGTAGGAAATTGAAGCATTCCTCTCTATGTATGGAGTAGAAAAAGTAACATTAACTTTTTCGTTTAGCTCAAAGGGAAAGTTTGGTTTAAATATAATGGTCTGCTTATCATCCGAGATAAAAATCTGGCCTTCATGGACTCCGCTTAATTGGCCTATTACAGTAAAAAAGAAATCCTTGACCGAACGATCTCTCATAACCTCCGGATCGGGACGCACAATTAAGGTAGTTCTCGCTGGAACGTAGGCATCACCATTATTAGGTGACATGTAAATGATCTTACCATAAGCATTGCTTTTAATCACAGGTGATTGAGCATGCACTATAGATGTGGTAAGGAAGATTAAAATTAAAATACAAGACTTTGACATAGTAAAATCACAGCGTAAAAATGCAATCATCAGATGTATTTACCCTCCAATAAAAAAACCGCCTTGCCGGATTGGCAAGGCGGCTTAATAAAGAATCTCTCTTTAAGGTTTATTTGCTGAGCGTCATTTTTCTGCTCAACTTGCTGATCTCGCCATTCGCATTAACGAAGGAGAGTTCATAGACGTATGTTCCGCTTGCAAGGTTAGCTGCGTCGAATCTGACTTCTGTCTTTCCGGCAGAATAGTCAATTCCGTTGACAGGTATTGCAATTACTTTACCCGTCATGTCAAGG
>JANYLL010000114.1 GCA_025357895.1 Ignavibacteriota bacterium | reverse complement strand
ATACGACATCCGATCTTCCACCATTTTTTATCGCAGGGACTTCCTTCGGCAATATAAATACCCGGCTCGACAGTGATGACCTGTCGTTCTTTTAATGGTTTGCCGTCACCTGCATCATGCACATCAAGCCCGAGGTAATGCGATGTACCATGCATGAAATATCGTTTATATTCTTCAGGCTTTTCGATGATACCCAGCTTTAATAATCCGCGAGTCATAACAGAGACTGCTGCAAAATGCGGAGCCTTAAAAACATTTCCGACTTTCGCTTCTGCAATTCCGGAATCCTGCGCTTCTAGAACAAGATCATAGATTGCTCGCTGCTCTTTTGTAAACTTTCCATTGATAGGGAAGCTCCGTGTTATATCTGCAGTATATCCATGATATTCACCGCCTATATCCATCTCGATAAAATCACCTGACTCGGTTTTGCGGCGGTTTGTTTCATAATGCAAGATCGTTGAATTATTTCCACTCCCAACAATGCAGGGATAACCGGTATATTCACATCCGTTCTTCGTAAAAATATATTCACCCAGCGCTTGCATCTGATATTCCGTCCATCCCGGTTTTGAAGTTCGGATTATTTCATTATGTGCTTCATTGGAAATCTTGATTGCCTTGCGAAGAAGGGTCAGCTCTTCATCTTGTTTGATGCTTCGCATTTCTGCGAGTGTAGATTGAAGAGTTGTAGAGATCACAAGTTTCGGAAATCTTTTGTCGATACCGAGTTTGAAAAAAGGCTTGAGATCATAAGGCTCGTTAACAAGGAGTGGTTCAAAGACCTTTCTTACAGACTGCATATAATAGAGCGAATCAATATTCTCTACCAGGTCTCTCAAAAAAACTGTAAGAGAGTCTATTGAATATACGTGTTCAAATTTTAATACGCTTTTCGCTCCGTCTATGCCAAGGCGGGGACCGTTCCATACTTCGCGAGCAAGGTCTCTGTCTTTAACAAAGATGACTTCACTCATTGCAATACCCTTAACAATGATCGGATCTTTTAAGATAACTAGTGCTGCTTCAGGTTGAACATGTCCGCTCAGATAATAAAAATTTGGATCCTGATGAAATTCATAATTCACATCATTAGCTCTGTTTTTTTCCGGAGCGGAAAGAAACACTGCTGCCGTATGAGCAGCCATGTGAGAACGCAGTTCATCACGGCGGGACTTATGAAATTTCGGTGTTAACCGATCCGTATCATAAATGCCGTATTTATGAAGCGTGTCAACTGAGACAGGCTGCGCTTTTGCTTCGAAAGAAATACATAAAAGGAGTATTGAATTCAGAACCCATCGTGTCATTCTGAGTGCAGCGAAGCGAAACGAAGAATCCCGTGACTTTAGTCTGAAATATTTCTCTATAACATTATGAGATTCTTCACTACGCTTTGCTTCGTCCAGAGTGACAGCCATATTATATTGCATCAATCGCACTTGCTAGTTTGAAATCATTCGAAGTTACACCGCCGACATCATGAGTTGAAAGCATCACCTTTACTTTTTTATAATCATGAAGCAAAATATCGGGGTGATGATCCTGTTCGTTTGCGATGGGGGCGATCTTGCCAATGAACTCCGCTGCACTTGAAAAGCTATGGAGGGTAAATTCTTTTACGATAGCATTCGTCTTTTCATCGAATCCCCAGCCTTCGGTAAGATGTGAGATGATCACAGTATCGGTTAATTTCTTTGGTCTTTCAGGCATCTATAATTAGTGCAACATGTATTGCACTATTACTTACAAATCTTATTAGGTTTTAGTTTGCCCGTCTCATTTTAGGAAGTTCTTTTTGACGGAGGCTTTGTCGGCTAAGTACTGTAAAAAGATTATCAAATAAAATTTCCGGATGCTTAATATATTCCAAAAGTAAATGTGCTGGTTCTGTGGGTGTGATCGGATCGAACCTGAAAAAGACAACACCAAGCGGTACAGGAAGTTTACGATGATAGATCAATTCGCCGTAGTCTTTATCAAAAGTTAAGATCAAAGCATTTTGTTCTTTTGCGAGATTTAATACGAAAGGATCATCTTTACCTGAAAATCTTTCCTGAATTGAAAACACTTCATAACCTTCTTCGCGAAGCAAGGTCACGACAGCACAGTAATTATAAATCTTGGATACTCCTGGCATTAATCTTTACTCTGGTGGATCATCTTTATCAAGATGTTTAGCTAACAATGCGAAGAAAGCTACTATAGCTATATAAATTAGGGTAGGTGAACCAATACTAACCACTACAAGAGAACTAAGTAACAAGAATTTAGCTATCCAACGTACAAGCTTCTTAAACACTCTCATTAGCAAAAAAAGTTACTTGATTTGTATGATGAATCACTAACGCACTCAGGGGCACAGGCAAAGACAGCCCGAAGACTTTCTGTTGTAAGCGAAGGATAATTTTCAAGAACCTGTTCTTCTGACCAACCTGTTGCCAAAAGCCTCATGATAAAATCTACGGTGAGACGAGTACCTTTTACTACAGGTTTACCTGCAAGAATCAATGGATCAGTATGTAGTATGTGCTTCCCAGTTCATTTAAATTTTAACAATAAACTCCAGATTTGAATTCAGTGATAAATCTCGACGTAGTGGGTCAGTTTGAATTTAAAAAATAGATATTCCTTTTTGTCATTCCCGCGTAGGCGGGAATTCAAGGAAAAGTATATCATAGAAGCTTGGATTTCCGCCTTCGCGGGAATGACAACCCCTTACACTTCCTCATCATCTCCCGTATCCACAACTTTAAACTTACCGCCTTCATAGAGGAGATAGG
>JANYLL010000091.1 GCA_025357895.1 Ignavibacteriota bacterium | reverse complement strand
CTTCTTCCATCAATGAAAGCTCTTAAATAAAAAACCCCGAACAAATCCGGGGTTTCAAAAATAAAATATTCTTGAATTACTCCGCCGGTGTTTCAGCAGTTGAAGCATCAATGCTCGGTGCTTCAGCCACAGGTGTTGCAGCAGCTTCTGCTTCAGCGGCAGCATCAATAGCAGCCTGAGCAGCTTTTGCCTCGTCATCAGCTTTCTGAGCTTCAGCTCTTGCAGCTTCAGCTTTGACAGCTTCTGCATCGGCTCTCTTTTTCTTGGCGATCTCAGATTTCGTCATCTGCTTTTTTTCAGCCTGAGCTTCTTTCTGAGATTTCCAGGTTGCAAAAATTTCAGCAGCACGTGCCGGTTCAATTTTCTTCTTTTCCAAATGCCATTTAAGAAGAATTCCCTCTTTTGAAAGAATCGAGCGCATGGTATCTGTCGGCTGCGCACCAACGCTTAACCAATACATCACACGTTCTTCATTGAGTTGAACTTTGCCGGTTTCGTTCTGAGGGCGGTACTGACCGAGAGCTTCGATGAATCTACCGTCGCGGCGGGCGCGTTCATCGGCTGCAACGATCTTATAGATAGGGAGCTTCTTTCTTCCCTGTTTAGCAAGGCGTAATTTTACCATCTTTGTATGTAAGCTAAGTTATTGATTTTATGAAGGATATCTGCCGGGCGAACAAGATGAAAGCCCTAAGACAGAGTCTTCACTATTTAAGTGAACGGCATATAACAAGGAATGTCAGGAAAAGTTTTCCTCTAATGTGTCATTCTGAACGCAGCGAAGAATCTCGTGAGGTTTTCATAGCGATTAATTTTCTACCACGATTGACAGGATTTTTCATTGCGCGGAGTTTACACTGAGTGCAGTGAATGTGCTCCATTCAGAATGACGTGTTAACCTCGTCATCTCCCTCAACCTCGACATCGTCCTCAGATATTTCTTCGTATCACCTCCTGCAAAATATGACTTATGAAAAATATCATTTATTTCAACTGATGAACTTACGAATAGCAGCATATTATTATCATACGCTTTATCTATAAAATATACAAACCGTAGTGCTTCATGCGGATGTGATATTTGTTTTATATCCCGAAGAATAACTGCATCGATTTCCCCAAGTGCCTTTCGTATCCTCATTGGATGCACTTTAGATAATGCAACAAGAAATTCATTGAATGTTGAATCTATGATTATCTTTGACTCAAAGTTCTGTAATTCAAGAAATATTTCAAGGTCGGTATCACTTGCAACCCAGGTACTTGCAGCACTTTCATCAAGATGATGAATGGTGCGATAATCCTCGCCATCGATCTTTACGATCTGAAAATTTTTCGTCAATGCACCTAACTCGCGCTGAAAATCATCGACGGAAAACTTTCCTTCGCCAAGTGCTCCGGGCGGAGTATTTGAACTTGTTAAGATCGAAACGCCAGATTTAAAAAGCTGACCGAGAAGATTTGTCGTTATCCTGGTATTTGCAGGATCATCAATTTCAAATTCATCGATAACCAGAAGTTTGAAATTCTTGAATGATTCAGCAACTCCATTGAGCGATTGAAGCCCTACCAAGAACATTAACTCTTGAAAAGAGAGATATGCCTTTGTACCTGGATAAGAATGAAAACCCGAGGCTAAAAGATGAGTCTTGCCGACTCCAAAACCGCCATCGAGATAGAGTCCTTTCCCTTCTGATTTACTGCTCCAAAATTTCTTGAAAAAACCTTTCCCCTTATCACCCGATTCCTGATGATCAGCTATAAATTTTGCAATGATCTTGAGTGCATTTTCCTGAGAAAAATGCTCCGGAATATAGTTTGAAAATTCGGCTTTATCGAAATGCTTTGGAGGCGTCAGTTCTCGTAAAATAACCGCAGCTTGTAACGGTACTGAGGCTAATTCGAGCAAATAATTTGCTGTAAGTACTGGCGTGATTCCGTTATTTATCAAGCTATTATAGGAAGCAATTCTGCCTTTTCAGGTTCGCCGCACATTACATAGATCGCATCTTTGACTCTATCCATCA
>JANYLL010000036.1 GCA_025357895.1 Ignavibacteriota bacterium | reverse complement strand
GGTAAAGGAAAGCTGCAAAACTTTCTTAATGTCAGTGCACTTGCTTCCGGCACATATACTATTGTAATTGAAGGAGCAGGAAGAGAAGCTTCAGCGCACTTCATTAAAAATAAATAAATTTCCGTTCGTATTATTTATATGATCGTACCTATTGCATCATCATTCCTTGTTGCGCTTGCAATTTCCTTCACCGCATATAAACTCCGGATGCTCTCGGTATCGGGAATGATCGCGGCGGCAATCGTCGGCGGAATTATCTTTGCATTCGGCGGCATCAGCGCTTCGGTGCTGCTTGTGTTTTTTTTCTTCAGCGGATCGGTTTTATCCCGACTCAACCGCCCCATAGCCCCCGCCTTGCAAAGGCGGGGGGATACGAGAAATTGGAAACAGGTTCTATGCAATGGCGGAATTCCTGCGCTTGCTATGATCATCATTGCCTTACGTCACGATCTGCGCGAAGAAATATCGCTGCTCTTTCTCGGCGCGCTTGCTACTGCAACTGCCGATACATGGGCAACAGAGATGGGAACGCGCTTCGGAAAAAGATTCTATAATATTTTTACATTTCGTCCGACGCATAGAGGTCCATCGGGCGGAGTATCTTTCATCGGCATCATCGCAAGCATCATCGGTGGATTAATGATCGCTCTTATCTCACTTATCAGATTTTCCGATACCGATCCTTTGTGCGGACTTGTTCTCGTCAAAGTTATTCCCGTCATCACCATTGCCGGAACCTGCGGCGCATTACTCGATAGCATCATCGGCGCAACCCTTCAGGCAAAATATAAATTGCCCGATGGCAGCATCACGGAAATAAAATCCGAAGGCGCAGTTCTGCATTCAGGCATGCGCTTCATCGGCAATAATGCTACAAATTTAATTGCGACGCTTTGGGGAGGGATTATTGCCATTTGGTTGGGAGCGGTGCTATAACCCTCGATTCTGAGCCGGAATCGCCATTTTAAATTTTAATTAAATATTATCTGTAACCAAATCGCATCTCAGTTGTCTTTTATAGTATGAGGATTATTTTTCCAGAAGATTTATGTCAAAATTTTTACTAATTTTCTGTCTCTTCTTATCAGTTTCGGCAAAAGCACAGCAGCCATTTTGGGTGCAGACGAATGGGCCATCGGGAGGTGGAGCGCAGATGGTTTTTAATTCAAAAGGTGACATCTTCGCTCTCACCAGAATTGCCCTTTTCCATTCAAATGATGAAGGTGCAACATGGAAAACTATGAGGTTAGATTTCTTGAAAAGTTATTCCTATTTAGGAACTCAAATCTATATTTCCCCTAAAGATTTTCTTTTTATTCTTCATGGAGATTCACTATATCGCTCAAAAGATAACGGAAATAACTGGCAAATAGTATTAAAAAATAATTTTTGGAATACTTCATTTTTATTATCTGCAACAGGCTCCATTTTTATTTATAGTCAGGCAAATGGAAATTCAGCATTTTTATGGAGGTCAACCGATGATGGAGATACATGGACTGATATTATTTCCCATTTCCCGCTGCTGGCAAACTCAACGGATCTTTTTCGAGGGTCGATTACACCATCAGGAGAGTTGATATTTACTGAACAAGATAGTTCTTACTTTTCTTATTCAACTGATAATGGAGACACATGGAAACGGCAATCAATACTTCCATACATATTTAATGGCAATTCCTTGGTGCAAGGAATGAAGAACGGTTATCTCTATTGTATCGCACACTATTGGAAAATGAATAAGGAATACGGCGCTACCATTCGTTCTACTGACAATGGAAAAACATGGGATTCCATAACTACAAGTATGCGTCTCATCTTTGCCTCAAATAATATCATCGGAAATGTAATCTAAAACGATTCATTCCAATATTCAACTGACTATGGAAATTCATGGCAAAGAACATATTTCCCTTCTTCAAGCAATGCCGGAGCAGGATTTCCAGATTTGAAAGGAAACATTTATTGGTCAAGTTTTGCCCGAGTCTGCCGTTTTAATACAGCAACAAAAATTATTGATGAATTACAAATTCCTATAGGGGAAGTGTATCATGTCTTTGTTGATCATAAAGGGAATGTTATTTCTGTTGGAGTGGAGTTTTTTTCTGTATCGACAAATCGCGGTAATAATTGGTCGGCAGCATTGGCATGTACTG
>JANYLL010000398.1 GCA_025357895.1 Ignavibacteriota bacterium | reverse complement strand
GTTTCTTCCTGATATCCGGCATCCATCATTATCTGAGCGAT
Organism: Ignavibacteriota bacterium; assembly: GCA_025357895.1. Taxonomy (GTDB): domain Bacteria; phylum Bacteroidota; class Ignavibacteria; order Palsa-1295; family Palsa-1295; genus PALSA-1296. Next base: position 4,152 of record JANYLL010000398.1, on the reverse strand, counting down.
CAGGAGCGAACTTGAGAAATACCCCATGCCCTTGATCAATTTTTCAGCGTGAGCAAAAGCATCAAGCGATTCAGATTTTTTATTCAGTCGTGAGCGAACTTTGGCAAGATTCAAATACAGATCGAATGTCTCAGGTTCTCTCGATAGACGCTGGTTCAAGAGCGTATCGGCTTCAGCATAACGCTTCAGCGCATAGAGGCAGCGGAATAATCCATCCGATATCTCAGCCATATCTGGACGTGCAGTATGTAATTCCGCATAAAGACGCAGAGCATTACTTAGGTCCCGAGTCTCTTCGAAGACCCGTGCGATCCGGTATTGGTTGGCAAACGTGCGATCATCCATCGGCTGTGCCCGAAGCACGCCGCAGAAGATGAACACCGAAAGTATGGTTAGTAGAAATTGCTTCACAACTTTTAGTACGGAAATTCTCTGAGTTTGTAACCGAAAAAACAAGCGAAATGTCACTTAAAATGCCGTTTTTAGTCATCGAATGACTTTTGGCTATTTTATCATTACTGCATCTTTTCATTCGTCTTCTCTGTATTAGGATATATAATTTTTATTGCCATATTTATGAAACCAGTCGATGTTCTAACTGAAATCATTATTTCTGCTCCGCGAGAGAAAGTTTCTGGCTATGCCGCCGATCCCGAAAATGCTCCGATCTGGTATGAAAATATTAAATCCATACAATGGCTTACAGAAAAACCATTACGGATAGGTTCGCAGTTTGCTTTCACCGCGCATTTTCTGGGCAAGAAGCTCGCATATACCTATGAGGTAACCGAGTTTACTCCCGGAGAAAAACTCGTCATGCGAACTGCTGATGGTCCGTTTCCGATGGAGACAACCTATATATGGCAAAACACGGAACAAAACCAAACGCTGATGACGCTGCGAAACAAAGGCATCCCTTCCGGATTCTCGGCGATCTTCGTACCGTTCATGAAATTGGCAATGCGCAAAGCAAATGAGAAAGACCTAAAGAGACTAAAAGAGATATTGGAGGTGTGAGGTACTTACCGAAGTAATTGCAAGGTCCTCGCCTCACGATATACCCCTGCTTCAAGCCGACAAATGTATGTTCCGCTCGGCAAAACTTCTGCATTAAGATTCCTCGTGTACGAACCTGCTAGTTCTTACAGGAATATTAAAGCAAGTAGGAATTACGTACGAATGTTCGTATCTTTGCAAAACAGTACTAATCAATGTAACCTATCAAGGCAAGTAAAGAATGTCTATTAGATTCCGAAGAACCTTTAAGTTGTTTCCCGGCGTCAAAATTAACATCGGAAAACGAGGCATAAGCACTTCAGTCGGAATAAGGGGAGCACACATTACATTCGGAAAGAATGGCACGTATATCGGCACTGGAATTCCAGGCACAGGCATTTCACAACGAACAAAACTTTCCGGTCCGATTCATACAGTATCCCATGAAGTTTTAGATTCTGTTGAAACTCCTGCAGTCACGAATGAAGTCAAGCATTACAAACTCGGAGTCACTTTCTGGTTGATCTTCGGAACTCTCATTCTCGCACTCTTGCAAAACCCGCCGCTTTTAGAATTCTATTGGCTCTTTATTGCAGCATTCGTAATTCTTCGGGTTGTGATCAGGGCTGTACGAAAAAAATCAATAGACCCCGATCCTAATATCAATGAAAAGTTAGAGATAAAATGAAAAAAAATAGTCTCAGGAAACAAGTTTTTTTAATCATTCACGATAAGCATCCCAATAAAAAAGTTGAGCTTACTTTTAGGATCTTTATTACCGTATTGATTTTTCTGAGCATAGTTTCTATTATGCTTGCAACTGTTGAGGACTTCCGAGACGAATACTACGATTACCTTCATGGGTTTGAATTATTTACTGTATGTGTATTCACAATAGAATATTTTCTCGGATTGTGGAGTGCAGTTGAGGATGAGAAATATCGACATCCCTTTTTTGGGAGATTGCGTTATATGGGTTCATGGCTTGCCATAATTGATCTCCTTGCTATTCTTCCATTCTATTTCCGTACATTTACTGTCGTTGATCTCCGATTTATTAGAGTCGTAAGGCTTCTTAGAATATTTAGACTTTTACAACTTCCCACCTACGCAAAATCCCTTTCAATGATTCTTAGAGTTTTGAAAAAGAGAAAAACAGATTTAATTACGGCTTTTTTCCTTATTGCTGTAGTGCTAATAATAACCTCATCGCTTATGTATTATGTGGAGCACGATGCACAGCCAAAAGTATTTGCCAGTATCCCCGCGACATTGTGGTGGGGTGTAGTGACACTTACGACAACGGGATACGGGGATATTTACCCTATTACAACTGCCGGCAAAATTTTAGGCTCGATTATAAGTATTACATGCATCGGTTTTCTAACATTACCAGCAGCAATTTTTACAGTTGGCTTCTTTGATGAAATACAATTAGCTGACAAAAAGGCTCACCACGAAGTTATTTCTCAATTAGAAAGAGTAGCAGCATTACATGAGAAAGGTATACTCACGCAAGCTGAATTTGAAAAACAAAAAGAAAAAATTCTAAGTTAATGTGGAATCAATGTATGAGGCACACGGCTGTGCGCCACTATGGATGGCCATACTTCCGCGGCTCCAACCCTTTCAACCTCTCCCGTATCTCTTTTTCTTTCCCGTATTCTGTCGGATCGTAATAGACTTTATCGGATAATTCTTCGGGCAGGCAGTTCATTTCGGCGTGGGCATTTTCTTTATTATGCGCATATTGATATCCTTCATGATAGCCCAGATCTTTCATTAATTTCGTCGGAGCGTTGCGCAGATGAAGCGGAACAGGAAGATCGGGATGCGCTTTCACATCTTCGATCGCTTTGCCGATAGCCTTATAGGATGCATTCGATTTCGGAGCAGCAGCAAGATAGACAGCAGCCTGCGAGAAAATGATCTGCGATTCCGGCCAGCCGACTGAGCGGATCGCCGTCCAGCAGCTTGTTGCAACAACAAGCGCCATCGGATCGGCATTGCCGATATCCTCCGATGCGAGAATGACCATGCGCCGTGCGATAAAATCCGGATCTTCACCTGCTTCGATCATCCGAGCAAGCCAGTAGATGGCAGCATTGGGATCGGAGTTGCGCATGGATTTGATGAATGCACTGATCACATCGTAATGCATCTCGCCGCCTTTATCATAGCGCGAAGATTTTCTTCCGAAAGCATTTTCGATTATTTCCTGGGGCAGATGAATTTCTTTTCCCGATGCTGTTGCAAGTGATACGCCAAGCTCAAGAGCCGAAAGCATCTTGCGGACATCACCGCCGGATAATGCGAAGAGCGCTTTTTTTGCATCATCGTCGAAGCTGATCTGCAAATGTTTTAATTCTTCATCCTGCTTCAACGTGCGCTGCAAAACTTCTTCAAGATCTTTTTCACCTAATGATTCAAGAACATAGACTCGCGCTCGCGATAGAAGCGGAGAAATAACTTCAAAGGAGGGATTCTCCGTCGTTGCACCGATGAGTGTGATCGTGCCGTCTTCAACTGCACCTAAAAGCGCATCCTGCTGCGATTTCGAGAAGCGGTGAATTTCATCGATGAAAAGTATGCTGCGTTTTTTATTTCGTGCATTCGAGCGGCGCGCTTCATCAATTGTTTCGCGCAGTTCTTTCACTCCGCTTGAAACTGCCGATAGCGAATAAAACGCCGTGCCTGCATTTTGCGCTAATGCTCTGGCAATCGTCGTCTTCCCAGTTCCGGGCGGACCCCAAAGGATCATCGAATGAATATTGCCGGAGCGAGACATTTGCTCAAGCGGTTTACCTTCGCCGATCAAATGCTTTTGCCCGACGATATCGTGCAATGATTTCGGGCGCATACGCTCTGCAAGCGGCGCGAAGCGATCAGCAGGATGAAATCCTTCGCCGAAGGTTTCCTGCTGAGATGAAGAATGCTCTTTTCGTAATGCCATATTGGTGCCTATAATTTGTAAGACTAAGTTACGAAAAATCAAATGATGTCATTTCGAACGGAGTCTGACGCGACTCGTGAGCGGCAGACGTAGAGAGAAATCTTTGAATAAAAATAGATCATTATTTCTCCAGGCTCATTGGGGATTTAAAGGATTAATTCTTATTTATAGATTTCTCACTCTGTTTCGCTCTTGGGGAGCGA
>JANYLL010000392.1 GCA_025357895.1 Ignavibacteriota bacterium | reverse complement strand
GTATCACTTCGCTTCTTGGCGAGGGATATGTGCGCGAACTCTGGATGGGTACGTTCCACTCAGTCTTTGCGCGGATGCTTCGCCGTCATGCCCCGATGCTTGGTTATACTTCGAGCTTCAGCATTTACGATAGCGACGATTCTCTGGCGCTGATAAAGCGCGTCATGGAGCAGCTTCATATTGCCCGCGATCAGATCAATCCCAATGCCGTCCGCAGCCGCATATCGAGTGCGAAGAACCAGCTTATTTCACCCGATGAGTATGCAAATCTTGCGCGCGATTTCTTTGCCGAAAAAGTTTCGGAAGTCTATCCCGAATATACAAAGCAGTTGAAGGAATCGAATGCAATGGATTTCGATGATCTGCTGACGAAAACGATTGAGCTTCTTGCGCATAATAAAGATGTGCTCGATAATTATCAGCGCAAATTCCGTTATGTGCTTGTCGATGAGTATCAAGATACGAATCGCGCGCAGTATATGATCGTGAAGATGCTTTCGGCGTTTCATAATAATCTGACTGTCGTCGGCGACGATGCGCAATCGATCTATGCATTCCGCGGCGCCGATATAAAAAATATTCTGGATTTCGAGCGCGACTTCCCAAATCCAAAACTTTTTTGCCTCGAACAAAATTATCGGTCGACCGGACACATCCTTGCTACTGCCGATGCGCTTATAAAAAACAATCAGGGGCAGATTCCGAAAACGCTTTTTACAAAAAATCCGAAAGGTGAACTTGTCCGCATTGTCGAATGCTCCGATGAGCGCGAAGAAGGCGCGACGGTTGTCCGCACGATCGAAGACGAGATTCGTAAGGAGAAATATTCGCTTTCGCAATTTGCAATTCTGTATCGGACGAATGCCCAAAGCCGCGCTATTGAAGATGCACTTCGCAGGCAAGGCATTCCCTATACTATCGTTGGTGGTACTGCGTTTTACAAGCGCAAAGAAATTAAAGATTGCCTCGCCTATATCCGTCTTATCGTAAATCCTGCCGATTCTGAAAGCCTGATGCGCGTGATCAATTTTCCTGCGCGAGGAATTGGTGATGTGACTATCGGCAAACTTGCTCAATTCGCCCGTGAACGGGGTTCGACAATACTTGATGTGATGGCAACGCCCGAATTTATTCCGAATTTGCAACAGCGTGCTACTACAAAACTGAAAGAATTTTCTGAACTCATAATAAAATATTCAAGCCTCCGGTCTGAACTCTCTCCCAGCGAATTGCTCCGTGCACTTCTTGATGATACGGGGATTCTGATAGAACTGAAGACAGAGAATACAATGGAATCGCTAACACGTTATGAGAACGTCCGTGAATTCCTTTCAGCGATCACTGAATATTTTGCAGATAATCCGGATGCAACAGTGGAGTCATTCCTCGAAGAAATTTCACTGATGAGCGACGTAGATAAAATAGATGGTACGAAAAATGTCGTAACGCTGATGACGCTTCACGCTGCGAAGGGATTGGAATTTGCTGTCGTATTTCTTACCGGTCTTGAAGAAGGACTTTTTCCGAATCCGAATACATCATTCGATGATTTTTCGATCGAAGAGGAAAGGCGGCTGATGTATGTCGGTATAACCCGCGCAATGAAGAAATGCTATATTCTTTATACGAAGAATCGTTTGAAGTTCGGTGAATATAATTCTGCCCTTCCCTCTCGATTTATTAAAGAGATTGCCGTTTCAGGTGCGACAGAGCATACGACAAGCTATGGCACAAAGATCCGCGAATCTGAAGAGAGAACGTCACGGGAAGATATTTTTTCGACGAGCATGTTTAGCGGATCAAATACGATCAACGGAAGAACATTCGCCGCACGAAAAGCGCCGCAAAATTATAATCCATTTGCGCAAGATGAGGCTCCTGATTCCTATTCGCAAATCGAACAGCCAGTCGGAGGTTTGCGCCGCGGCGCAAGAGTCATACATGAAATATTCGGCGAAGGAAGAGTAATCGAAGTGACAGGTAAAGGTGATAAAGCAAAAGCAGTAGTGGATTTTAACCAGCAGGGCAAAAAGAATCTGATGCTGAAGTTTGCGAATTTAAGGGTACTATGATTTTCCTTTAGTTACCTCAAATCCGATCTTTCAAATATAGCGTATATATGCACTTAACATTGTCTTAATTCAAATCACAATAACCATGAAATTTACCAGAATATCAGTCATTCTATTTATTGCGGCATTTTTTGTAGTTTCCTGCAAGAAAACCGATGATACCGAAAAGATGAAAGACTCTACCGCCGCAGCAATAACCCCTGAAGACTCGGCGAAGAATGAAGCAGCTAAGTGGGCAGCATTCAAATCCGATGCTAAACTGCGCATTCAGGCTTTGCAAGACTCGATTGATGCCTATGATGCACGGATGAAAGCAGCAAATCCGCATTACAAAGCGGATGTGAAACGCCGTGCACCTATCTATGCCCGCTCTACCGCTCTTAAAGCAAAGCTTGAGGAAAAAGACGAAGCAGTCGGAAGTTGGGGACGCATGAAGGACGCAATTGTCGGCGGACTTGATACACTTACAACTGGTGTATCGAATATTGTATCTGCAAAGAAGAAATAATTTTTCTCAGTTATTTAAAAACCCATTCTGATTGCTCAGGATGGGTTTTTATTTTTTAAATAATCTCAGAAATCCATTAATCCCAAAAATCCCAGTTCAGACAGCATTCAATACCTTCTCTACCGGAAGATGATCTAAGCAAAAATATTCTTTATTGATACAGGTTCCTCGGAAATAGCAAATGCAAGGCTTATCGGGTTCGATTGTTTCTCCGAGACCGTAAAGATCACCGAATTCATATTTGTTAAAAATATTATTAATCAGAACGATCTTCTTTTCAAGTGCAACAGCAATATGGAATGCCATAGTCACCCCTGATATAATTGTTGCACATTTATTCACGAGTGAAATAAATGTTTTAAGCGGAAAATATCCGAGATATTGTGCCGCTCCTCCGGAAAGATTTTGAATTTCTTTATTGCGGGCATCTTCATCGGGTCCACCTAAAAGGAGAACATTATATCCTTTATCATGAA
>JANYLL010000224.1 GCA_025357895.1 Ignavibacteriota bacterium | reverse complement strand
TCAAACTACATTCCGTTAGCCCTAATGATGCTCGTCGCCATAGTCTTTGGCGTCATCATGGCGAATTTATCGAAGTGGCTCGGTCCACGCAGACCGAATAAGGAAAAGCTATCTGTGTATGAGTCGGGCATGAAGCCGATCGGCTCGACGCGCGACCGCGTCAGTGTCAAGTATTACATGGTGGCGATGCTCTTCATAATTTTCGATATTGAGATCGTTTTTCTTTACCCTTGGGCAGTAACATTTGATAAGATCGGAGCCTTTGCTCTCGGAGAAATGTTTCTATTTATAGGATTACTCTTCATAGGGTATATCTATATTGTGAAAAAAGGAGCATTGGAATGGGATTAGATCAGGTTGAATCGGAAGGTTTTTTAACAACGAGCGTCGATGCGCTTGTCAATTGGGCGCGAAAAAGCGCAGTGTGGCCGATGCCGCTTGGTATATCGTGCTGCGCAATTGAAATGATGGCATTTGCCGGTCCGCGATATGATGTTTCCCGTTTTGGAAGCGAAGTTTTTCGCTTCTCTCCCCGCCAATCCGATCTGCTTATTGTTGCCGGAACGGTCACATATAAAATGGCAAAAGTCGTAAAGAAAATTTATGATCAGATGCCGGACCCCAAATATGTTATGGCAATGGGAGCTTGTACTTCAAGCGGCGGTATTTATCGCACGTATGCGGTGGTGCAGGGTATCAATCAATTCTTGCCTGTAGATGTCTACGTCGCTGGCTGTCCTCCACGCCCGGATTCAGTGCTGAAAGGACTCATGGTTATCCAGGATATCATCTCAGGTGAAAAACCATGGGAGCGCGGGACGATCGTTGGTTCAGAAGAAAGGATGTATGATATCTCAATGCCCGAACATGGCGAAATGGTAAAGGGGTAAATTATTTTTTTATTTTCGTGATCACACTGATGTGACCGTTCCGCTCCAAGTAGGCTTCCTCTATATCATGCGGAGTTCCTGCATGTCCCGATATCCGAATACCTTCTGCCAGATCTTTGCTGCTTATTAAACTTTTATGCATATTTTTCTTGATCTCTTTTCCATTTTTGAACAGCAATATCTTATCGCCTTTTATGAATTTGCCGAAGGTATCGCTATAGAGACTTAAAAAACCAAAGAGCCGATGCATCGTTACAATGACAAGGGCGGCAGAGAGGATCGCTAAAAATGACGGAGAAGATGAATATACTGCCCTGCTTAAAATAGCGCCCAGAAGTAAAATGATGATGTTATCGAATGCGGACTTCATTCCGAATGCCCGAATGCCTGCGATACGAATTAGTATTAGGGCAATAATAAATATGCAAAATGCTCTGCATGCAAGCTGCAATGCATTAAGATCAGCTCCGCTACCGAACAATTCTTCTAACATGGATCGTATGACTTGTTGTTAATTCGATTAAACAACTAAAAATATTTGAGTTTAAGTTCAACAATACCTGTAATTGATATTCACCTGAATGACACGTTTCATTTTCGGATGTTGTTTACAGGCACGAAAATTAACCATTAATTTTATGTTCGCTTTCGAAGAGCTAAAAAACCAGGTTCCTGATATTGAAATTGTACCAATGGATATCAATGGGACAATCGGCGCTATTATCCCGCGCGAAAATATTCAGGATATTGCTCGTCTGATAAAAGAAAAGTTCGGGTTCACGCATTTTATCGATGCGCTAGGAGTTGATCGCAACGAGAGGAAAATGCGCTTTGAAGTTATTTATAATCTCCGTAATCCTGAAACCAAAGAACGGATTTTCTTAAAAGTCCGCTGCGATGAACGCGATCCGCATATTCCTTCAGTAGTAAGCATTTGGAGTGGAGCGAATTGGCATGAACGGGAAGCGTTTGATATGTATGGTATCGTCTTTGATGGACATCCGGATCCCCGTAGAATGTATTTGCCTGATGAATTTCAATATCATCCGCTTCGAAAGGATTTTCCGCTTATGGGAATTGAAGGATCTATTCCTCTGCCGATAAGTGAGGACATGAAGGTACGTATGAATTAATTGGTATCAGCGACGCACGACGACTGTATGATTCAAGAAGAACTCATAAAAATAGAAAAAGGCTCTGAGCCGAAACAGAAAATTATCGAAGCACTGCTATCGAAAGATACGAGTGTGACGCTTAGTGAAGATTCGCTCGATCACGAGATGATCCTTAACATGGGGCCACAGCACCCTGCAACGCATGGAGTTTTGCGTGTATTGCTTCGGCTGGATGGAGAGATGATCGTCAATGCCGAATGCGAGCTGGGTTACCTGCATCGCGGATATGAGAAGCTTGCGGAGAATATGACCTATCATGAATATATTCCGCATACCGATAGGCTTGATTATATTTCGCCGATAGCGAATAATGTTGCGTATTGCATGTCAGTAGAAAAATTAATGCACGTTGAAATTCCAAGACGCGCTCAACTGATCCGTGTGATATGCTGTGAACTTGCCCGCATCTCATCTCATCTTATGGCCGCAGGTGCAATGGGAATGGATGTGGGAGCGCTGACCGTATTCGTCTGGACAATGCGTGAGCGTGAGAAGCTTTATGATATTTTCGATATTCTCACAGGCGCAAGATTTACGGTAAGCTATATGCGCATCGGAGGAATGGCTCAGGATATTACTCCTGAATGTATTACGATGATCAAGACTTTCCTCGATGGACTTGCTGAAGCAACAAAAGAAATTGCAGCGATGCTTCATAAGAACCGTATCTTTATCGAACGCTGCGAAGGCATTGGCATAATGCCTCCTGAAGAAGCGATCGATGTCGGCTGGACGGGTCCTTGTCTTCGTGCTTCAGGAATTCCTTATGATCTGCGTCGTGATCAGCCATATCTTGTTTATCCTGAACTTGATTTTAAGGTTATCACTCGTACTGAATGTGATGCTCTTGCCAGGTATTTCGTTCGCTTCGATGAAGTAGCTGAAAGTGTGAAGATCATTCGCCAGTGTTTAGATAAATTACAACCGGGACCAATTTTCGCTGATGATGCGAAAATTGTGTTGCCTCGTAAAGAAGAAGTGTATTCTTCTATGGAAGAGCTGATAAATGATTTTGTGTTAGTAAATTTTGGTCAAGCGCCGCCAAAGGGAGAAAGTTATTTTGCTATTGAAGGCTCCAAAGGTGAACTCGGTTGGTACCTCATCTCCGATGGAACAGGTCAGCCGTGGCGCAGTAAAATACGCTCACCAAGTTTTGTAAATCTTCAAGGGCTTTCCAGAATTCTTGAAGGCGCAATGATCTCCGATGTAGTTGCCATCATCGGTTCGCTTGATCCGATCATGGGAGAGGCGGATAAATAATTATGGAATCCGCAGTACTAAATATTATCGGAATGCATTGCATGGGCTGCGTCCGAACTGTGACTAATGGCTTAAATCGAGTTGCCGGCGTGAAGGAAGCAGATGTCTCATTGCCGGAAAACTCAGCGACGGTACAATTTGACGAGAAGCAAACCTCTATTGAAGAATTGAATAATGCTGTTCGTGATGCTGGTTATCAAATAACTGATATGGTAAGTTAAAGATCTTCGCCATAAAAACGTAACTGGTTCTTCAGTGAAGTAATTTCATTCTGTAGTGATTGAATCCTTTGTAGAATATGCGAAATGGCTTCGATCCCTTCAAGATTAACATCCATTTCATAACGCAATCTGGCGAGTCGCTCGATATCAGAAACTTGTTCGGCTGTAATATAGGAAATCCGATCGATCGTCGTTATCTGAATCAAACCGTATTCTTGCAATGAGCCAATAAACGAGGTTTTGATATGAAGATTTTCACTTAACAATTCGATGGGTATAAGTTCTTGGTCGTTCATGGCAATGATTTTTAATGTGATCTCAATGATTGAAGTTCTTTCAACAATTCCTTTTCTTTTTCTGTGAGATTTCCGGGAATCTTGATCTCGTATTTCACAAAAAGATCGCCGAATAGCCCATCTTTTTTATATACCGGCATTCCCATTCCTGCTAATTTTACCTGAGTTCCATTTTGGGTTTCCGGTTTGATCTTCAGGTTGACTTTTCCTTTCATTGTCTCCACTAAAATTCCACCACCTAAAAGAGCGGTGTACAAATCGAGTTCTACATTACGGTGAAGGTCATTACCCTTTCTTTTAAATATCGGATCTGCTGCAATCGTGATTGTAATATAAAGATCGCCAGCGGGTCCGCCATTCGAGCCTTGTCCGCCCTGTTCGGCTATCTTAAGTGACTGACCATTTTCGATCCCGGCAGGTATGGTGATGCTTAGTGTTTCCCCGTTTACCGTTACGGTTTGTTTATGGGTTTGATAAACCTCTCGTAAGTTTAATTGAAGTTCGGCATTATGATCGCTACCTTTGAAGGCAACAGGCTGCCTGGTTTGTCTTGCTCCCTGATTGCCAAACATCGAAGAAAAGAAATCAGAAAAATTTTCCCCTGATCCGGAATAAGAAAAATTCTCGAATGGTGATCCTTTTGAACTTGATTGCCGTTGTGAACTCCGTTTTTTTTCGAATTCCTCGGCATGTTTCCAATCTTTGCCGTAGGCATCATACTTTTTCCGTTTTTCAGGATCACTTAAAACTTCGTGCGCTTCGTTGATCTGCTGGAAAAGCTGCTTTGCATTCTTATCATTCGGGTTAAGATCAGGGTGATGCTTCCGGGCAAGTTTTCTATAAGCTCTTTTAATGTCTTCGGAGGAAGCAGATTTTTCTACACCTAAAACTTTATAATAATCTACAAAATCCATTTAGTTCTTGGATGAGGTACGAAATAAAAATGGGGAGGAAGCTTTTTTATGGCTTATTCGGATCGAAGGTCAGCATGGTATTCCAACCCATGCCGACAAAAATTACTCCGGCAACAAGAAGCGCTCCGAAGATCGAATAGGTCAGCCACTTGCGAAGCTTAAAATCACGCACAACATTCCAGCAGCCTTGCAAACCGTGATACATGCCTATCGTGATAAATCCCAAATACATGCCTTTGAATATTGGGGAGGCTAACCTACTTGCAGTCCAATCGTAATCATGTCCGCTTTGTGGAGTGTAGTGCATGAGGATATAATGACCTACTGTCAATATTACAAGTGCTAAACCAGTAATTCTCTGAAGCATCCATGCAGGAGCACCGGATTTTTTGCCGCGAGCGTAGCTGCGAAGATGATCGTCAGTTTTCTTTACCATAAATTATTTAGATGCAAAAAGATCGTTTTGAAAAATAAGATAAAACATCATAAGCACTAAGCCTATACCCACAATATAAACTGCTGCAAGTAGTTTTTTCTGGTATCGTGCGCCGTTGCCGAGATCCACGACGGCAATCCTGATACCATTAAAAGCATGAAACATCACCAGCAATCCCAAAAGCCATTCAATAATTTTGAATGGCATTGTGGTGAAAGTTTTCATCTCTTCGGCAAATGCAGCATGACCTTTCGTCAAGGAACTAAGCGCCCAGATATGAACGAAAAGATAGACAGTAAGGCCAATGCCGGTGATGCGATGCAAGATATAAGCCCATGAACCTGAGTGACGCTTGTATGCTAAGCTGATTCTCGTCCATGCTCCGATAGGCTCTCTGTTTGGTGTATATGCCATAAATAATAAAATCTGTTATGCAAATTTACGAAGATTAATTTGTCTGAACATGGATTCGTTGGATTTAGGATTACTTTGGATTTTGATAAATTCAGTTCAGGAAATTCTTGTACTCCGCCAGACTGCCATAAAACTACCGATCATTCCAATTACTAAACCAAGAATTGCTCCAGATCCGAAAAGTATGGAATAATCCCTGTATCCGGAAATATTCGTAGCAAGATCGGATGCAATTGCAGGAATTACAAAAAAATGAAACAATAAAATTATTCCTCCGGCGAGCAAACCGCCGATACACCCGGCAAAGCCGCCTTCTAAAATATACGGAAAAATAATCGTTGTTCGCCTTGCCCCTAAGAGCTGCATAGCATGGATCGTATCATAGCGTGCTTCGATGGCAAGACGAATCGTACTAATAACAATAGTAAGTGATATTAAAAGTAGTGCTCCGCCGAAAGCTAATGCAAGCAGATATAATGTCTGAGACCTTTTTTCAAAAGCAATAAGCGAATTCTCATCATAAAGAATATCCTTCATGCCCCCAACTGCCAGAAGTTGATTGCGAATTGCTTTCGCTTTAGCGGAAGTTAAATTATCAAAGGTTATTCGTACACTTGCCGGAAGGGGATTATATCCTAATATTTTTTCAACATCCTCACCGGAGGTTTTTACATATTCATCCAGCGCCTCTTCTTTTGAAATCGTTTTAAGCGACGTGATGCCGATAATAGATTTTATTTTATCATCCCTCGTTTGTGATGCTTCTTCACTTGCAATGGATGGATC
>JANYLL010000305.1 GCA_025357895.1 Ignavibacteriota bacterium | reverse complement strand
AAGATGTGATGGAGTTTTTGCTCATCAATCATCCTCTCGATTGTCCGATTTGCGATGAAGCGGGCCAGTGTAAATTACAGGATTATGCGTTTACTCATTCGCGCGGTGTTTCGCGTTTCGAAGAGGAGAAAACCCATAAAGATAAACGCGTACCTTTCGGCCCGACCGTTCTTTTTGATGGAGAGCGTTGTATTTCATGTTCTCGCTGCATTCGTTTCGGTGAAGAAATTGCAGAGCAGCCTGTGCTTACTTTTGTCGAGCGAGGCGATCATGTAACTATTGAACCGTATCCCGGCACACAACTCGATAATCCGTATTCGATGAATGTCATTGATATTTGTCCTGTCGGCGCTCTGACAAGCAGAGATTTTAGATTTAAAGCGCGCGCTTGGGATATGTCTTTTACAGAAACAATCTGCCCCGATTGCGCTCGGGGTTGTAATATTCGCGCAGGTGTCCGGAATAATGAAATTTTGCGTTTGGAGCCGCGAGCGAATCCGAACGTTAATGATTTCTGGATGTGCGATAAGGGTAGGCTGGAAGCATATCCACCTGTGAATGCCGAAAACAGAATTTCAGGTGCTTTTATTAATAAGCAAAAAGCTTCTATAGAAGATGCAGCGCAGGCAATTGCAAATGCTTTGAAGAAATATAAGGCAGAAGAGGTCGTTTTTATCGCTTCGCCTTATGCAACGATCGAAGATAATTTTTCTTTTGGTGAACTTGCAAAACAGGTTACAAAAAATATAGGCTACTTCCCGAATATCATCGGCGAAGATGCAAAACTTCTTATTCGTGCTGATAAAACTCCGAATGCTTATGGCTTAAAACTATTAGGCATTACTGAATACGGCGCAGATTTCGCAGATTCATTAAAATCAGGAAAGATCAAAGCCGTTTATGCGCTTGAAGATGATTTCTTATCGCGGAATAATTTATCGTTTGATAAAGTTGAATTTTTTGCTGTTCATGCGACCAATAGGACGGATACGACCGAGCGAGCAAATATAATTCTTCCGGCATCATCTTGGGCTGAGAAAGAAGGAGTGATCGTTAACTTCGAAGGATGGGCACAAAGGCTGAAGCCTGCGGTGGAAACTACGTATCATGTGCGCGGATTGGATCACATGAATCAGTCGCGACTCGATCGTTTTGGATCGAAGTTCGATCGTTGGGCGCAAGGACGAAAAGTTGATGCTCTTGAATCATGGCAGCTTGCAGAAATGGTTGGCATTCATCTCGGTATGAAAACAAATCATCTCTATACTGAAGATGTTTTCGAGAAGGCTTCATCATCTGTTGCAGGACTTGCAGGATTAGATTATGAGAAGATCGGAAGTTTAGGGCATCCGGTTGCCGGAGTGACGAAAGAAAAGAAAGAATCATTCTACCGCGAAGTTTATCAGCTTAATACGCTCGATCATTCTGAGATATTGGGATCGGAGATAGAAATCGAAGCTTAATCTTGATGATTATCCCCAAATACGCAATTATTGCCATTGAGAAAGTGCGGGATTATCTTTTGACGCTTCGCGCAAAAAGAGATAAATCCGGGTTATTAAATAGACTGGGCTATACACGCGAGAATTATCATGAGTTAATTCGTGACATTCGTGAACTATTACCTGCCGAAGGCGAGTTTCAAGAAAAGAAGAAGTACGGCAATTATTACTCGGTTCGCGGCGTGCTTCGCGGACCGAATGGAAAAAGCCTTGCCGTAAAAACCATTTGGATTCTGGATTTAGAAGGCGACATCAGGTTTATTACACTGATGCCGGAAAAGGAGAAACGTAAATGATGAAATATGAACTTTTTACCGAAGTAGCTCTGGCAGCTGATGTCCCTGATCACAATCTGAAGAAAGGGGACATTGCCACAATTGTAGAGTTTCTTCCTGCTGGAAATAACCCCGAGCCCGGCTATGCTCTGGAAGTTTTCAATGTCCTCGGAGAATCCATTGACGTCATCATGGTTGCCGAATCCGAAATCGAGCCGCTTCAATCGAATGAAGTGTCTCATGTCAGGGTTTTGTCGGAGGCGGCTTAGGGCATAGAAGTAGGAAAAAGCTAAAGTTTAATATTTTAATGAGACGATATAATGAAAAAGCTTGTATACATTTTAATATTTTCATTTTTTACCACTCTTCATGCGCAAGAGATAAAGCTCGGTATTTCTGTCGATGTCTTTAAAAAACAAATCAAGAAATTAGGGTGCGTCAAAGATAGTGTTTTCATGACTGGTACAATCAAACCCCGTATTAATTATATTAGTGCAGACTCGGTAATAATGTTTGAGACCAGAGGCAGAATCAACGGAACATTTGATGACCGAGGAAAACTTCGCGATGTAATGTGGTCAATCGACAGCATGACGCGCAAAGATTTCGATTATATTTCAAAGAAATTTGCGTCAGAACTGCATCAAAAATTTGGAGGAAGCGGTGAAGGAGACTTGACAAAGACAGATAAAGGTGACCTCACAAGAATGTGGTTTATTTTAGAAAAATATCCATCTGTTGATTTTGCAGCCGTTACATATTATATTGACAGGTCAATTATTGTAAGCTATTCTATATCTGAAAAGTAAATGGAATTTGAATTAGATGTAAATAATAAGCAGGAAATTGCTCTTCAATTTCTTCTGGATGCCCGGGACTATTTGGAATTTTTTGAGATCCTGATTATTAATAATAAAACTTCTGCACGCAGACATAAATCGACCTTTATTTCAAAAGCATCTGTAGATTTGTTGTTTAGCATCGAATGTTCATTGAAATGTATCTTTGCGATAGCCCATTACCATGATAA
>JANYLL010000301.1 GCA_025357895.1 Ignavibacteriota bacterium | reverse complement strand
GTTTCGCAAGAATGATCTTTGCATTCGTCTCGATCTCCCAGGCTCCGGCAGCATCGATCTTTGCGCTGAGTTCGGTTATGCGTCTGCCAAGTTCGACATCGTCGTGGTTTAGTACAAGTTCATGACATGCGGCTTCATAATCATGAATAAGACTTAGCGCATCAGAGCTTCGTGAAAAAATTGCATCAAGGACGGTTTCCTCTGGTTCGAACGACGGGTTCTGCGGAAGGTAGCCGACTCTGCTTCCTGCGGCAACGGTGATAGAGCCGTTGTCGGGAGATTCCTCGCCTGAGAGTATGCGCATCAGGGTTGTCTTGCCGCTACCGTTGGTGCCGATAAGCCCAAGCCGTTCAGACCAATCAATGCTGAAAGTCACATCACTAAAGAGCGGCTTATAACGAAAATCCTTACTTATTTTATCTACTGAGAGAATCGGCATTGAATAATGAATTTATTTTGTCGCTTTCAAACGAAGCAGAGGGGGGTTACGTCCCCCCGATTTATCAAATATTATTGTGTAGTAATCAATGGATTCTTCCGCAGGACTAATACGTTAATTCCAGAGCGTCACTTTTATCAAGAATGGAGGGGAAATGAAAAAAATTATAGTGTTCTCCGTTTTGTGTCTTGCGATTCGATGCTCTGCTCAGTCTGAAAATTATACTATTTATACTGTCGTTGGAGATACTTCGGATTTTACATTATCCTCAGGTATGTCTTATACTTGTCAAGAGCGATTTAATTTTGAACGATCTA
The DNA here is from genome assembly GCA_025357895.1 of Ignavibacteriota bacterium. Lineage (GTDB taxonomy): Bacteria > Bacteroidota > Ignavibacteria > Palsa-1295 > Palsa-1295 > PALSA-1296. The sequence goes on along the minus strand of JANYLL010000301.1, from coordinate 8,331 downwards.
GTAGCTCTGACCCTTACATAATTGGACCTCATTTGCAAAGCATCCGTTTTATTCCAAATAAAAACGGCGTGTGGTATGATACATGTGTATTCCATTGGATCGCAACCGCTGATTCCCAAAATGAAGGTTGCAGAGAAATTTCTTCGTATGCATATATAACAGCTTATGGAGTTGAAGATTCGACGGTAAAACTTCGTCCCGACTATTATATTTTTGTACCTATGAGAGAGAAGAAGCCCTTAGGTCAATGGGATGGCTATTTTACAATAAGGTTGGATAATAATATCGCATCTCAGACCACATTCAAAAATTTTAAACTTCGATATAATTTTCCACCAGGACTTCAAGTTGAAGTTCTGGACGGTAATCAAGTAATAACTTCATATTCAGCCAAGCCATTTGAAAGACAAAAATCTCTAACCGCGCATTTATCTCTTACTGGTGCACCTCTTGCAGATAGTGTATCCTTTCAAGGAGATTTTGTATTAGATGCTGTTAGTAACGATACTACACGTCAGTTGTCTTCTTCTTTGTATGTAACTATTTATCCGTTTGCCGGATCGTCCGTTACCCCCGTAAATTTTGAACCGCTTTCTTTACAGGTTTTTCCTAATCCATTAAAAGGACGAACTCAAATTTCTTTTATACTTCCTGAGCAGAGTGAGTGTAGACTGCAAATTATTAACATCCTTGGTGAAGAAATTCGAACTATATATAAAGGGCTGAAATCTCGAGGTGTTCAAAATATTTTCTTCGACCCGACCGATATTCCTGCCGGTGAATATTTTTGTGAACTACAAGCAGGCAGTACCGTAACCCGAGAAAAAATTATTATTGAAAAATAAAGAGAAAAAATTAATGGTACACAGCGACACTTTGTAGCGCAATAGCAGGTGCTTTTAGAACGTCGGATAGAGGACGGTATTTGCGGACATTTGATTGCAAATATGCAATATCTGAAGGATCAATTACCTGAAGTATAACACGAGTCGTACCTGCATCGGCAAAACCAAGTTCTCTGGCAGCGCCGCGAGAAACATCAATAATGCGATGGTTAACATACGGACCACGATCAGTTACTTCAACGATGCAAGATTTATGATTAACGAGATTTGTAACTTTTAAGAGCGTGCCGAATGGAAGTGTGCGATGTGCTGCCATAAGCGCATTCTGATCAAAACGCTTACCTGATGCCGTCTTACGATTGTGGAAGCCATGACCATACCACGAAGCTGTACCAATCATCGACATATTAGGAGCGTTGGAGCGTTTGAAAGATTTATTTTGTCTGTGACGAAGAGCGGTCTTAGATTTTACCGGCGGAGTGTTCGATGCAGCTTGAGCAATAGCGGTTGCGCCAATAGATATTAATCCGCCAAGCCAAATGAATGCCGTTGCAAGACCGATTCGGAGTAAAGTCTGAATGCGATGACGCACGATCTTCTCAGCGGAAATAATTTCAATAGGAAATTGCTTCAACGCGTCGCTGGATCGCTTGACTGCTTCTTTGGAAATACTTAAAATATTTTCTGCTTGTATCACGAGCTGCCTGAAAGAGGTTTTAGACGAGAATAGTTTCACCCAATTCTCCATTTACTCTTGACAAAGTCATGTAAAGTATATTTCTGCTTGTCTATCCGTAATTATATTATTGAATTTATTTATATTTTTTGATCTCACCTCACATAACAGCACATCAGCATAAGTGATTGATTCCCCTTGACTTGAATCTATGGAAAGGACATCTCCGTTGTAATTAATTATACAACTTCCGCCCCTAAATAGCAATTCTTCGGTTTTACCTTCTATAACACTTTTTTCAGTACCAACGCGATCGGAAAAAGCAATGACCACCTTATTTTCGAATGCCCGTACTTTCAGCGTTTCAAGTAGCATTCCAGTCGTCGTAACTATATTGGATGGTATGGTAATAATATCAGCCCCTTTGATGGCAAGCGACCGAGCAGCTTCGGGAAAACGCCAATCGTAGCAGATCAGCACTCCAAGTTTTATTTTTTCTCCACTTCGAACTTCAATTTCAAAAACAGGAAATCCAAGATTTCCCGGAGCAAAGACGACTTTCTCGTAATAAAAAAGATGTACTTTCCGGTAGTGTCCCGCGAGCTCACCGTGAGGGTCAATCGCTATTGCACTATTGTATAACAATCCATTTTCTTTTTCGAGGAATCCTGTAACAATGGCAATATTATTTTCTTTGGCGATCTGCTTGATCTTTTTAATAAGTAAACCGTCAAGAGGCTCTGCAATTTTTTTGGCTTCTTCTGCTGAAGTAAAAAAGTAACCGGTAAAAGCAAGTTCGGGGAAAATAATAATATCGGCGTCGGCTTCTGTAACAAATTTCTCAAACTGTATGAGATTTGCTTTAATGTCTCCAAAAATTGGATTTGATTGTACACAGCCGATTCGTATCATTTCTTTTTATCAAGTATTTGAAGTCGTTTAACACCTAACCGGACATAGTCAGGATTCATTTCAATGCCGATAAATTTTCTACACAATCGTTTTGAGACAACGGAAGTTGTTCCGGAACCGCTGAAAAGATCGAGAATTTTATCACCGGGATTGCTGCTTGCACGGATGATGCGTTCGATCAACGCCTCAGGCTTCTGTGTAGGATGCTCGGTATTCTCCGGCATTGACCAGAATGGAACCGTCATATCCGTCCATATATTAGATGGATGAGTCATTCGTTCGGCAGTTCCGTCACTTTTGAGATACCAATCCTTTGGCTTGCCATTCTCTTTGTATGGCGCAATAACTTTTTTAGGAATTTTTACTTCTTCAAGATTGAAGGTATATTTTTTTTTATCCCGCACAGCATACCAAATGTCTTCCATATTCTGCTTCCAATTTTTTGCTGCGCCTCGCCCTTTGTCGCGTTTCCATGTGATTCGATTTAGGATAGAAAATCCGGCATTGTGTAAAGCTTCTTCATAGAGTGAAGATTGGCGCCAGTCACAGCATATATAGAGTGACCCATCAGAGGTCAGAACTCGCGGAAGCAACCCAACCCACCGTTTAACCCATTCCCGGTATTCATTTTCCGTTTGTTTATCACTATCATTGCCGAAATCTCTGCCCGTATTATACGGTGGGTCTGCAATGATGAGGTTGAAATAATTTTTTTGAAGATCATTCAAAGCTTGAATTATTTCGCCTTGGAAAATTCCTGAGGTCATACGAGTAATCTTTTTCGGCAATGTGTCCACCTCAGACACTTTTTCTTTTGAGGATAAACGAATTGTTTTATTGAGCGGCGAAGCCATATTAAAATCCGAATTCGAGTGAGAGCGTGGTAGTGATTTCTTTATAATTAAAAGTTTTTTGGGTGGATGTGTATTGTGATGACTGAATATCAAAGACCGGAGTAAAAGAATTAAAAATACTTATCAGGCGGCTATCAAAAAGGAATTCTCTTGATAGATTCAGACCGAACTGTGGTCCCTTATCTGAACGAGGACCGGTTGGCAATTGAAGTCTTTTTGCAATTCCTCTGGGTATAGAAATGTCGGCATATTTTCTGTCTTCATAAGAAATATCCAGTGTAAAATTTATATCCCAAACAATGCGCCATAAAGAAAAAATACTTCCGCGCGTCAAATTATAAGAATATGAATCATCATTCGCACTTCCGCCGATACTGCTTCTGGAAGAAATAAGATCAACTAAATAAGGACGCAGTTTGGAACTGCGGGTAATGCCCACTGCAATACCTATATCGAATCTGTTTGCTGGGAAAAATATCACTGAAGCCCCCAAGAGATAATGAGAGAAGCTGCTTCCCGTTTTTATTATTCGCTTTGTAGGCTGGACTTGGTATTGAAGGGGATGATTAAAGCTTCGAAAACCAAGGCCTGCTTCAGCTGAGAACACAACTCCCTTTGCAATCTCAAAACGACCGTCAAAACGCATTTTGTTTTCACTTCCCTCATAAACTGTATCATAAGGAAATTTCGTACTGGAAAGATCATAAGTAAACCCGAGTGCCGCTTTAGAAGAGAAATAATAATCAATTCTGGGCTTCAATTCAAACGTGGAGTAACTATAAATTTTATAAGCGTCTTTATTAGTTTGAGTTTCCAGCGTAATAGGGGTAGTGAGAACCGTCGCTAAAGTTTTTTTGCTAAGCGAGAGGATATCTTCTTCCAATAAAATGTCTTGTGAGCTAAACTCGTTAAATGCCGTCTGAGAATTAACCAGTGTGATAAGTGGTGCATTTTCTTTTAGGGCGGTTCCTTTTGATTCTTCTTGAATCTGTGCCAGAGTCTGAGGAAGAATATCTGCCTGAGATGAAGAAGTTGCCGAAGAAGCAGACGAAGTTTCCGGATCAGCGGAAGGTTTGGGAACCGGAAGAATATCGGATTGTGGTTTCCCGTTTCTTAAACCTTCTTTAATATCATCGAAGTCCTTGAAAACTTCCGATTTATGTACGACCTCCATCGGTACTTGCGAGAATATTTTTTTTTGTTTCGTCAGTTCAGTTATGACAACCTCCGTAATGCTTTCTGTAAAAGCTTCCGTGGCGAGAACATCACTCAATGCAATGACGGCTTCAGAGACGGAGTCCTTGAGATCAGAGGCAGCATCCACGGAATCCGCAGTTAATCCTTTTTTTTCTATATCGAATGAGTCAAGTAATTCGCTTAATATCGCAAGTTTTACTGATGCAATCTGTCCGAGATCAGAGGAAGGTTTGATCGTTACAACTGGTGCAAGTGTATCTATATTAGGAGGGCTTTTGGGTTGCTCAGAACTTTTACTTGATTGCGGAGGTGAAACTTTGATTGGTGCGAGACGAGGTTGTTTTGAATCTTCTTCAATATCTGATAAATAAAAATTTCCCGTTACCCCCAAAAAACTTTTAGTATAGGATCTGGAATTAACCTGTGTATAGATATTCGGTGTAATAGTTGCCTCGACTTTTATCGAACTCGGATCCGAAATGGTCCAATTATAGATGATATCAAGTGTTGGATTTAACGTATTATCAGGCGTTGTAGAGTCTCGTCCCTCTACGTTTGTAGACCTGTAGCCGCTTAGAGTGAGTGAGCCGGAGAATTGTGCGTGGACTTTTCCGCCGTTTAGCAGAATTAAGATGGCTACAAGAGCAAATGTGAAAAATTTATTTTTTTTAATGATCAAGGCTCTTGTTTTTTTTTATTTTACCAACGCCCGATATAGGGCATCGAAGGCTGATGGATCTATCAGAGATAATAAATAATACCCCAGCCACATAATAATACCTATAGAAATCGGAACGGAAAAATTATCATCAACACGCAGTCTTACGCTCATTGCTTCGATAATACCACCTATGATCGCTGCAATAAAGCCGATACAATATTCCTGCCATAAGCAGTCTACTTTCGGAGCAATTACAACAACGATACATGCTGAAACAATAAATGCAATAGATCCTTCTAAACTCTTATCAAGAAAATGATGCTTGCCAAAACGTCGTCCGATAAGAGCACTTGATGTATCGGAAATGATAAGAATGGAGAATGCGCTAATGGCTATGATTTTTGGAAAAATCAGAATGCACAGACATGCGCTGATAAGAACATACGATCCTCCTGACAATAGTTTCCTTTTAGAGTCGCGCTCATGTTCTCGCAAGATCGAACCGAACATCTTGTTGACAACCTTATCGATCACAGGAATATAATACCTTCCATAGTCAATAAAGAGCGCAAAAAGTGTGAACGGAATAAGTATCCAAAGTGTGGTGTGATAGGATAGATAGTAATAGCCTATTGGAATGCTTAGCGAAGTGATATGAATGACCTTCCGTGCCATTTCACCGGACATGGAAATTTGATCTTTAGAAGTCTTCCTCGTTTTTTTCTTAGTCTTTGCCACAAATATTTTTTCCAAAAATACGTAAAGAATGAGAATCGGGGATGTGAATGGAAATTTAGGAGAGAAATTCCTTCTTATAAACTATGACCGGCAAACGATTGTTACCGTATTTGCATAAATAAATTATAAGCAAATTGTTAGAATGGGTCTATACAAGAGAACCAAAGTCGTAGGATTTCTTTTTTTAGGTTTTTTACTTTTTACCTTCAATTCAAATGCCCTGGCACAGGAAGTCCAATGGGCAAGTGAAGTGCTTAGTGTTTCTTCACAAGTTGGAGTAAAGGAATACTCGGCTCAGCAAGTTCTTGGAAAACCCAATAAATGTCCTGCGTCCGGCGATAGCCCTTGTGCATGGTACGGCAAAAATGACGGTCTGTTCGGCGGAAAAGAAGAGCATATAAAAGTCGGTTATAAAAAACCAATGCAGATCCAGCAGGTTGCCATAGCAGAGAATTATAATCCCGGCGCCGTTGAAAAAGTGATCCTCTATGATACAAAAGATGTGGCACATACGGTCTATCACGGGGAAGCTGCCCCTACAGGACAGCAATCAAGAGTGATGAGCGTGACATTCTTAAAAACCGATTACAAGGTCAAAGCCGTTGAAATTTTTTTACAATGCGGTAAAGTGCCAGGATTTAACGAGATCGATGCTATCGGTATTGCTGATTCACGTGTTCCGGTCAAAGCAATGATCAATGTGGCTCCCGATTCAAAGATGGAGGGAAAGAAGGAAAATCTTGGCGCCGGAGTCAATTCCAGATATGATGAAGTATATCCGGTCATATCTCCTGACGGAAAGTCGCTCTATTTCGACCGAAAAGATTATCCGACAAATTTCCATAGAGGGTATGAGATATTAGATAATATTTGGGTTTCGGATCTCAGTCCTGAAGGGAAATGGGAAACCGCAAAAAATATCGGGCCTGATCTGAATAATGGTTTTGGAACATGGGTATCGTCGATCACTCCTGACGGAAATACTATCTTACTTGGCGGAGTATTTACCGATAACGGCACACAATCATATGGAATTTGGACTTCGAAGCGAACTGCTACAGGATGGGGAACACCTGCCCATGTGCGCATTGATAGCTTTTATAGCCATAATCGTTTCATGGAGTTCTGCTTAGCCGCCGACGGAAAGACACTGCTTTTGAGTATGCAGCGTGATGAATCCATCGGTCAGCGGGATATTTACGCATGTTTTCTCCGTACTGATGGCTCGTGGACTCCGCCAAAAAATCTTGGGCATGATATTAATACTGCAGCAGATGAAGGAATGCCGTTCCTCGCAGCTGATGGAAAAACTTTGTATTTCGGCTCTGATGGTTTTAGCGGTTACGGTTCGACGGATATGTTTCTTTCGCGACGGCTCGATGATACCTGGGAACATTGGAGTGAGCCGCAAAATCTCGGTCCTGATTTCAATACGTCGGAGTGGGATGCTTACTATACTGTGCCGGCATCGGGCGATTATGCATATTTTGTTTCGCGTCAGGGTGGTTTTGGAGAGGCAGATATTTTTAAGGCAAAGCTACCGCAATCACTTCGTCCGTCTCCTGTTGTTTTAATCTCAGGAAAAGTCATTGATGCTAAGACTGGGAAACCTGTTGAAGCAGTTATTCACTATGAAGTTCTCCCGGGTGGTAGAGATGCAGGGCTTGCCCATAGCACTCCTACTACCGGAGAATATAAAATATCACTTCCTGCCGGATCCCTTTATGGTTTCAGAGCTGAAGCTAAAGGATATGTTGCTGTCAACGAAAATCTCGATGTGAAAAAAGTTACTGCTTACCAGGAGATCGAGCGGAATCTTAAACTTGTCCCGGTTGAAGTAGGGCAGACTGTCAGGTTAAATAACCTCTTCTTTGATTTCAATCAAAGCATTCTGAAATCCGAATCTTTTGCTGAGCTTGACCGACTTGTTGATCTGTTGAAATCTTCTCCGAAAATGGAAGTGGAGATTGAAGGGCATACGGATAACGTCGGTAACGACGCGGCAAATAAAACACTTTCCAATAACCGTGCAAAAGCCGTTCGCGATTATCTCGTTTCAAAAAGCATTCCTGCAGCGCGTTTAAAAACCATTGGTTACGGAAAAACAAAACCCTTAGCTTCCAACAATACTGAAGAAGGAAGATCGCAAAATCGAAGAGTGGAATTTACGATCTTAAAACAATAGATAAGTATTTTCTAAATGGAAGATTTGATTGCTCAACCTGGAATGAAAGTCTGGCTTTGCTCCGGCGGACCTGCTATGACAGTTTCACGAAAAAATTCGATCTTATTTCTGTACCTACAACTTTTGATGAACCGGAGAATTTGGCTGGAAGTGGTTCCGGCGAAACTCTTCCCGTTAAAAAGAAAAAGTGAAGACTAAATCACCAAAAATTCCACCACCGGAATTTCAGGTCACTAATTATTCTATGAAAAATCCGCCTGAAA
>JANYLL010000217.1 GCA_025357895.1 Ignavibacteriota bacterium | reverse complement strand
TGCATTTTGGATTTTTTATCATACATTAAAAATTGTACCAGCTAGTATACGAAAATATTTTATCAAATTTTGACAGGTGTTTAGATCGAGTTATTTATTTATTGTTGCCCTCTCTTCATTCCCTAAGTTGCACCCCTTGGGGGCAAGTCTCGGCAGTGGGTGGAATTTAAAATGTAAAATTGAGGAAGGGGAGCGCGTATTTTTAAGGGATTATTTTATGCCCTTTCATACGGAACATCTAATTGAATGAAGGCGTAGCATGATGAGTTTACAAATAAATTCTATTCATCATATGAAGCATTTTATTCTCGCTCAGAATCTTAGACACTTTTGAAATACGATCCCTCCAAAAAAAGCGTAATGATAATTATGAATTATCATATTGGCTGTTCAGGCTGGAGCTATAAAGAATGGAAAGGGGATTTCTATCCGGAAGATCTTCCTGCGAGCAAATGGTTTGAATATTATGCAAAGCATTTTAATACCGTTGAGCTAAACAATACCTTCTACCGTCTGCCGACAGAAAATGCTGTGAAGAACTGGCATGGCAGATCGCCTGAAGGATTTCAATTTTCTGCAAAGGCAAGCCAGCATATCACGCATTATCAGCGCTTGAAAGACATTGAGGATGGACTTGCAAAATTCTATGCGTCGTTAGCCGGTTTGAAAAATAAACTTGGTCCCGTACTTTTTCAACTTCCTGCAAGCGTGAAACGCGACGGTGAGCTGCTCGAAAATTTTCTAAGCAAACTTCCCAAAACTCATGCACACGTAATGGAATTACGAAGTTCAACCTGGTGGGAGAAAGAAGTGTATGGTCTTTTGGAAAAATATAGCGTAGGGTTTTGTATCTACCACCGCGAAAAGACGACTTCTGCAATAGTTACGACAAGTGATAACTTATACTTACGCTTTCATGGAACAGGTGCTCGCTACACGGGAAGCTATGATACGAAAACACTGAAGAAATGGGCAAAGATAATTAAGGAGTCTGGCGCCAAAGATGCCTGGGTCTATTTTAATAATAGTGCCAAAAGTGAAGCCCCCATGGACGCGTTAAGTTTGAGAAAGATACTAGAGAAATAGATCCAAATCACGTAGAAATGATTTAGATTATATTTCTTTTCATAACCAAGATCTATAACACCGGCTTGCGCAGAGCCTTCGAATCATATCGCAGGAGCTTACTTGTAGCATACATCGTAACCACAATAATAGAGGCGGCAATGGCAAAGTCGTTGAGATTAAAGGGGATATCGATCTGCTGGAGTATAAAGGTAGTAAATCTGAAAGAGACGTAAACGCCAATTCCCATAATACTATGACCTAAAATTATATTCAAGATCTTACCCTGTTTTATTTTCGATGATGTCTCTTTTTTCATAAGTTTTTCCTTTTCGTTTAAGCATTTGATTAACTAACCACCCCGTTTATATAGTATACGTAAAATTCCTAAAAAAATATCAAAAAATTTGTTATAACTTTATACACTGTATGTAACGGAAAAGACATCTGTTCGGAAGATGTCTTTTCCTTTAACGTAGTTTTTCAATGCAAATAATTACATTGGCTCTACATACCAACTACTGAAATAATTTATTTCATGCGCCTTGCCGCTATCGAGGGATCTGCGGATCGTATCTTTATCATCATCGCTATATGATGGTACGACAAAGACATAGCCTCCATTTTTTAAGGCGGATTCATAAAGATAAATTAGTTTTTTTTCTATCTCACCAAAGGATTGTAATTTACGCGCAACCTTTGAAAAGAATCCGTGGCTTGTGCCGGATGGGTCAAGAAGATCGACTCCTTCTCTTCCATAAAGTATTTCGATTTCTTCCTCTTTTGCTCCGGTTTTTAAAAGAGCATCGAGGGCTTGACTTGCATCGTCGCGCTGATCTATAATAGCGCATACGCGATGACTAGGATACGTCATCAATCTGTCTGGTTTATTAAAGTACATGTCATTCATAAGTTTTTCTGATAATAAAATTATAAGGCGTCTGAATATTGCGGGGGTACTAAAGCATGCGATTGTGTATGATATATATGCTCTCGAGTTGATATCATACAAAGTGTGTGCCAGAAAGGAAATCTCAACTTTTTTCCGTTTTCTTTTGTATACTTAATGATTCTAATTTTCAATCATATCACCATAATGAAAAAAAACCTTCTTCAGCCGGAAACCCGTGCGGAAATTATTTCGCGAATTGATAAACTGACGCCAGGTGCTAAAAGCCAGTGGGGTAAAATGAATGTTAATCAAATGCTCAGGCATACGGCGTATGGGTTAGAGAATGCTATGGGAGAAATGCCTGCAACCGCTAAATCCGGTCCGATCATGAGAGCGATCATGCGTTTTGTCGTTCTCAAAACCGATATTCCTCCGCCAAAAGGAAAGGCTGAGACATTCCCGGAATTTAATACCGTTGAGAATGGAGTAAATCCTGTGGATTTTAATGCGGAGCGCGAACAGTTAAAAGCAATCCTGAACCGTTTTCCAAATGCCTCTAAATATGGTACGGAAAGCCCGCTTCTCGGAAAAATGTCAAAGCAAGATTGGGCACGACTCAATTATGGTCATCTCGATCATCATCTCAAACAGTTCGGAGTTTAAGAATTTCAAGGCGGGTTTAACTCACCTTTTTTATGTAATAATATTGTGAAAGACGAGAAAGAATATATTCTTGGCATAAATAACGAAGAATTAGAGCGCCTTCGATTTCAACATGGAGTATGGAAAAGTGTTTCTGATGCGTTCTTTGCTAAAATTGGTGTCGGAGATGGCTGGAAATGTCTCGATGTCGGTTCGGGTCCGGGTTTCGTTTCGGTTGATCTGTGCCAGCGAGTCGGAGAAAGCGGTGAAGTAACTGCGCTTGAGCCAGCACAATATTATCTTGACTATTTTAAAGAGGAGTCAGATAAGCGAGGATGGAAGAATACCAAATACATCCAAGGCAGCGCTGAAACCGCTGAACTTCCTAAAGATCATTTCGAGCTCATCTTTGTCAGATGGGTTATCGGCTTCGTGCCCGATCCTGAAAAATTTATTGTGAATCTTCTGCCTTCATTAAAAAAGGGTGGAGTAATTGCCATTCAGGATTATCTTTATAGCGGTTTAGGTCTATATCCAAAGGGGGGCGCATTCGATCATGCACTTGATATGGTCATTAAACATTGGGCAGTAAGCGGAGGCGATGCATTTGTTGCTGCGAAAATTCCGGCGATCTTTCGCAAGCATGGATTGGAAATGATTGATTACTCACCACATTGTCTTGCAGGAGGACCGGATAGCGATGTGATAGAATGGGCTGATAAATTTTTCACTAAGCACATGCAGTTAATGGTTGATAGCGGCGCAACAACAAAAGAAATGGGAGATACTATGCTCGAAGATTGGTACACACACCGAAAAAATCCCGATGCGATATTTTGCTCGCCGATCGTAGTTGATATGGCGGGACGCAAAATGTAAAATTAAAAATGTAAAATTGAAAATTATGTGTCATTGCGAGGAGAGCTTTAGCTCGACGAAGCAATCCTCTGAGGTATGTTCATTCTTATCAATTCAGCATTACTTTCATAAGTTCGGAAGATTGTAGCAATTTCAAAATTTGTGTTGCGCTATCCAAATGAAAATCTTCGGACTTGATCCTTCCGACATTTGGTGCATAGAATGAATTAACTCTGTCAACTAATTGATGGCTTGTTGTATCGTAATAATCGGCGTTGTATTTATAACAAACAAAAGTACCTGCCGGAACAGTAACGGATTCTGTCGTTGAAGAGACGATAAAATTTCCAATTGTTAATCCGAGTGGATCAGGACTTGATTCTTTAGTAACGATAAGTGAATCACGCCGGAAAATATCACCGTCTTTCGCAGGATATTTTGCAAAAAATATTTCTTCAGATGGAGCCAAATCATACCTAACCCATAGACCATTCGCTTTATTAGTATAATAAATTAATCGGTTCTGTGGTTTGTATAAAATATCTTTTCCATAAGTAATTGTATCGCTGATCAAGAGCGTATCGTAAGTGGAAGGTACAAAGAGATGTCCGTTCGAATCATAGCCGTTATCAAGGTATATCCACGTATTGCCAATTGCGAGAGGCATGATAACGGTTTGATTTTGGGTGCCGGTATCTGTGCTACTTTTGCAGGATATGATTCCGAGGCAAAAAACAAGAAGGAGATATTTTTTCATAATGAATTATGATTATATCAGGACATTTAACAAGGATTGTATTGAGTAGCTCATCCTAAATTTATGCATCAATACGTTTCGCTTCTCTTGCAATGAGCATCTCTGCAATAGCACAAAATAATGCGATCACAAGAAACGTCTGCCATAATTCTATTCCAAAGCGCGATTCTTTTATTTTTTTCGTGAGGTCCTTACTTGCCGGATCGATTCTTGCAATTGATTCTTTTGGTCTTGCAAAAAGCGGAGCAATGAAAGAATCGGCAGCATCCGGTGTTGCGCGGCGAAGATCGGCTTCATCACTTCGAATATTTACTGCGAATGATGCAACGGGTTCGCGGGCTTCGGCATTCTTATAGACCGTATATATTCCTGCAGTATGAGCATTATCAAGATGGATGCGAAGTTTTCCTTCTGTTGAAATGGATTCAACTCGCTCCGAAGATCCATCGGGCGATTTAATAAGCAGTTTCAATCCGGATTGTTCGCTTCCAAGTTGCGGAAGCATAACATCAAACGGTTGGTCCGTATAATACTCAGCATCTTCATTTTCATCCTTTGTGCCAATCGCTGATAGATAGGCAGCAGTTCTGCGGATAAGCGGGAGAAAGATCGCTTTGTGGGGGAAGTCGCTGAAGGATGGAGTTGGAGGCAATGCATAGAGTAATACCTTACCTTTGCCAATCGAAACTTCATTCAAGAATGATGCACCACTTGAAAGTGTGATGAGCGGAATGCCCATACGTGAGAAACGATAGTATTCAAAAATTTTTGGTGATTCAATGCCGCGCGCAGTAAGACTTCCGCCTTTCTCTTCGAACATTCCTGCAAAGAACGGATGAGCAAAATCAAATTGAGCAAAGCTTGCATATTTATCCATTCCTTGTGCAGAGCCTTCCTTCGATTCGATATTCGGAATTCCGAGAGATGGACTAACCGAAGAATTAAATTGTGGGGTTTGAATTCCGCTTAAAGCAAATATAGCAGCACCTTTGCCGGATGAAATATAATCCTTCAATGCTTTGGTATCGCTTCCGTCAATCTGCTCCGCAGCAATTCCGATCACCACTGCATCAAGGCGAGAGCGAAGCGATGGAAGCATCCGCAGCTCTTCGAGCCGATGAAGTTCCACGGAATAGGGAAGCTCGCTATGCTCAGAAAGAGATTGCTCGAGCGCAAGTTTTATATATTGTGCATCGCTTTCATGCGTAATAAAAATTCCGATACGGCGCGTTGCGGGCAGCGTAAGAGAAAGATAACGTTTGTTGTCGAACGGAAGCGCATCGTCTTCAAGTTCAGCACGAACTGAAAGCAAGCCTGTCTTGTGAGGTAATGCACTTATTAAAACTTTATCGCTTTTATTTTGTGCCAGGCCGCTCAGAGATCGTTGAGCAACGCGCTCATCATTATAAAACAGTGAGACCACTGCATTCTCCGCAGCACCATCTCCGGTATTGCGAATATAAGCTTCGAATTCCAATGGCCTGCCCGGTTCAAAGATCGTTGTTTTGGGTTTGAGCGAGTCAAGTGAAAGATTACGGCCGGAGTTTTCAGATTCACCGATATCAGCAACAAACATTCTTGTGCGCTCGTCAAAAAGCTTTAATCGTAAAGCAGCAGAATCATTTTTTACATCGGTTTCTTTCCGGTAATTCCGCGACTGTGCATCGGAGATGAGATAAATTTCTTTATTAACATTATATGATCTGCTTAGTACTGCGCTTGCAACGCGAAGCCCGTCATCAATTTGTGCCGGAGCATCTGCAATGATGATCTGAGAAATAGCTTTGCGAATATCTATGATCGTATGAAGCGGCGGATATTCTTTGCCGCGCTCAAGAGAAGCAAGGGGAATAACAACTGCTTCATCGCCATCTTCTATCGCAGTTGCGATCTCGTTTGCTGCATCTATTGCCTGCTTAAAATACGTGCCGCCGGCATTACGCCGTGACATCGAAGCGGAATTGTCCATAAGAAGAACGACGGTTGTATTTGCATGTGATGTTCCGAAAAATCCGCCTAAATAGCCGCGCAGTGCAGGGCGGGAGAATGCCATGACAAGACAAATAATAAGAAGCGTTCGCAGGATCAATAAAAGAATCTGGCGCAGTTTTACTTTGCGCATTGAAGATTTTTCGAGCTTCTGCAAAAACCTGATCGAGCTGAACTCCACACGTCTCGCCTTGCGTTGAGCAAATAGATGGAAGAGCACCGGAAAGCTCGCTGCAATGAGACCGAAGAGAACGTATGGGTTAAGAAATGTCAAGAGAATTAAGAATGCAGAATGAAGAATTGAGAAAAATTCATATTAATCAACAATTAGTTTAGTGATCTGAAAAAACTTTCCTGAAGCAGATTGAGCATGCAATTCGTAAACGCCGCGTGCAAATCTATCCAACCGAATACGAATCTCTTGCAGATTCGGCTCGGCATCATATCGCAAAACTTCTCTTCCAAGCGCATCAGTAATTTTATACACAACAGCTTCATCTGTTTGCACACGAATATCGATCCTATCATGTGCAGGATTTGGCGAAAGTTTCAGAGAAGAGGAGGAAGGATTTTCTTTGACGCTAAATGGCGGAATGATCGTAGTGTCGCCGATGTGAAAACGGAAGACGGAATCCGGTGCATTCCGTGGATAAAGGGTGATGGTATCAGCTCCGTCATCAGTAGCAACAAAATATTGCACGAGTGTACCTATAGGCAAGCGTGGGAATGTTGCAGTGTAAATTAACGAATCAGTTGCAAGAGAAAGAGGAAGTGTATTTGTAAACGTAATATCCTTATTTATTGCATAGACAATTCGTGGATTTACTACTCTGTTATTTGCGGCAATGCCGACTTCAATGTGGTGGACTGAGTCAACTTTCCAGATTCGCGAGGTGCCGATGATCGTGCCGAGAGAAAGAGCGGCGCTATAGGTATCGAGCTTCCCATATCCATACGCAGTGTCAGGTATTTGTTCCGGGAAACGGATTCCTGTTCTCATAATTGCTTTGCGAATGGCTTGCGCACTTGCTTGAGGATGAGCTTGCTTGATCAATGCACATGCTCCCGAAACAAGCGGAGTAGCTAACGATGTGCCGGATGCCTGAGTAAATGTATCATCATGTGTCATTGTCCAAATTGCAACGCCAGGTGCACAGATCTCCGGTTTCAATCGCTTATCGAAGGTTGGTCCTCGCGAAGAAAAGTTTGCAATACTATCATTCAGCTCAAGTGCACCGACAGAGATAATACTATCAGCATCGGCAGGAGTAATCAGATATGGATAGGAGAGATCTTTTCCACCATTTCCCATTGCAGTGCAGCAGAGCACACCAAGTTTTGCCGCTCGTTCGCATGCTTTTGCGCATATAGTAGTCTTACCGTCCAAATCGGGATAGATATGACTTACAAATCCACTATCGAAACGAAAATATCCCAGTGAACTTGATGTAATATCGACGCCGAGCTTTTCCATCCACTCCATTGCAGCGGCATAATTATCTTCTTCGATCGGCCGTTCACTGCGGATGTCTTCTGTTTTTGCAAGTAGAAGATCGGGGTTATACGCAGGTCCCATAATTGAATCCGGAAAAAAACCTGTAGCTGCACTCAGGACAAGGGAGCCATGTCCATCCTGATCGGAAACGTCAAGAGAATCATTTGCGGTCAGAGAATCATGAAATATAAAATCGTACTCGGCAATGACATGATGCATTTTCGTCGTTCGCATTGCACGCCACCGAAATCCTACATCAAGATATCCGAGCAAGATACCACTTCCGTCAAATCCCATTGCATGAAGCGGAGCAACATTGATACGTCGAAGCTGCCCGTCGGTTAATCCGTAATGGTAAATGATAGAATCATAGCCTGCGGGTATTGGAAGCACTTCAGGTTGGTCATCATTTAAATTTGCAGTTGATCGAAGAAAGATCGATTGCAATTCTTCTGTACTCTGAGTATTTCTTTTAGAAGTAGCTATCGGATGCAATCCGATAATAAATGTTTGCTTTTGCAAAAGTTTTATTTGATCTGCACTCAGATAAGCGCTCAAAGCATTTGCCCAGGAGGAAATTGTTTGCGCAGAAATTCCTAATGAGCGAAGAGAATCGAGATACTTCATACAAACAGGAGCATCTTCAATAGTAATGATCTTTTCTATCTCTGCCGTGCCAAGAGCGTTGGCTCGGCGCTTTAATGCTTTCAGAGAAAATTCTTTCAGTGTCGTTTCAAAAATCGGATTACCGGATTTGAAATCGGAAGCAGTGATGCGTTTATCTTTGAACTCGATCCAGTATTTTGTTTGGCAAGTACTACTCTGCACAAGGAAAAAAATGTATGGTGTCATTGCGAGAAGGACTTTAGTCCGACGGAGCAATCCCCACAGGATAGCTGGATGTTCGGCCTTATAACATACCTCAGGGGATTGCTTCGTTGTCGCTTCGCGACTTTCTCGCAATGACATCGTGATGATAATTATTCTTTCGTTAATTTCCCGATCAGATCAACCGTCGAAACTCCTTCAGCTTCTGCGTTGAAATTCATCACGAGACGGTGGCGAAGCACTGAAGTTGCAAGAGCGCGAATATCTTCAATTGAAGGAGTAAACCTTCCATCTAATAGTGCACGGACTTTGGCTCCCAGAACTAAATATTGCGATGCACGCGGACCGGCACCATAGCTGATATATTTTTTTACATAATCGGGAGCATTCGGATTTTTAGGACGGGACTTTGCAACAAGCTTTACGGCATACTCCACAACATTATCTGCGATCGGTACGTAGCGAACCAGATCCTGAAACAATGTTAGATCTTTTCCCGAAAGTACTTTATTTAACTGCGGTTTGTATTCGCTTGTCGTTGATTTTACAATATCGATCTCTTCTTTTTCCGAAGGATAGTCGAGCCAGATGTTCAACATAAATCTGTCAAGCTGTGCTTCCGGAAGGGGATAGGTGCCTTCTTGCTCAATAGGATTCTGTGTTGCAAGAACAAAGAATGGCTCGTTCAATGTATACGTTGTATTAGCTGCGGTTACTTTATGTTCTTGCATTGCTTCCAAGAGTGCTGCCTGAGTTTTCGGAGGTGTGCGGTTGATCTCATCTGCTAAAATAATATTAGCAAAGACAGGTCCTTTAATAAACCGGAATTCTTTTGCGCCCGTAGAAATATTCTGTTCTAAAATTTCCGTACCGGTAATATCCGAAG
>JANYLL010000247.1 GCA_025357895.1 Ignavibacteriota bacterium | reverse complement strand
GAATGATGATGGAATAGAATCTTCTGCCGAGCGCGTCCTGATCACAAGCGGCGGCAAACATGCTCTGAGCAATGCGCTATTCGTACTTTGTCAGGCAGGCGATGAGATCATTATACCTTCGCCGTTCTGGTTAAGTTATTCGGCGATGACAAGCCTCACTGAAGCTACTCCTGTGCTTATCGAAACGAAAGAAGAAGATGATTGGCTGCTGAATCCTGAACTGCTTGCTAATTCTATCAGCTCTCACTCTCGTGTTCTTCTTCTGAACACTCCGCATAATCCCACAAGCACGATCTATTCCGAAGAGATGCTCCGTAGTCTAGTACCGATGATCGAAGAGCATGGGTTGATCGTTGTTGTTGATGAGCTTTATGAAAAGCTGACGTATGATGGCAGAAAACATTTTTCGCTTGCGTCAATTCCGGAAATTGCCGAGCAAGTTGTGACAGTCAATGGCTTAAGTAAAGCGTATGCAATGACGGGCTGGAGACTTGGTTATGCAACAGGACCTGAGTGGATCATCAGCGCAATGGGCAGGTTGCAATCACAGGCAGTCTCGCATCCAAGTTCGATCAGCCAGAAAGCCGGCATTGAAGCATTGACCGGTCCGCAGGAAAGTATTGAAATTATGCGCAAAGAATTTCAGCGGCGCCGCGATCTTGTCGTTTCACTGATGAAAGATATTCCCGGTATTACATTCAGTCATCCAAAAGCTGCGTTCTATGTTTTCTTTTCTATCGCCTCGTATATAGGGAAGAAATTACCTTCGATGAAAATCATACAAAGCGGTGAAGATATTTGCGAAATGCTTTTGGAAGATTATGGACTTGCACTTGTGCCCGGAAATGCTTTTGGGAGGCCTGACGCGATAAGGCTTTCGTTTGCTGCATCGGAAAATGATATTCGAAAAGGTGTTGAGATCTTGAAGATGGGGCTGAGTTCGATCGTATGAAATTAATTTTC
Organism: Ignavibacteriota bacterium; assembly: GCA_025357895.1. Taxonomy (GTDB): domain Bacteria; phylum Bacteroidota; class Ignavibacteria; order Palsa-1295; family Palsa-1295; genus PALSA-1296. The sequence goes on along the minus strand of JANYLL010000247.1, from coordinate 3,319 downwards.
TATTCCTTCGGTAGCCGCAGGGCTTTAGCCCGCGAACGCGCTGCCTGGTTAAATATTCATGCGGGCTAAAGCCCTGCGCCTTCCATGGCTATAACCGAATCACCCAACCCCCTTCTCCTAAACTCTCAGCAGTCTCTGAAGGTTATCGAAATTTTTTTGCGCGATGAAATGCACCGCGTCGGATTTGAAAATGCTGTGATTGGTTTATCCGGCGGTATTGATTCAGCTCTTTCCACCTATCTCGCAGTCCGCGCTTTAGGAAAAGAACATGTCCATTGTGTGATGATGCCTTATAAAACTTCAAGTCCGGAAAGTTTATCGGATGCGCAACAAGTTATTAGTGATCTCGGTGTTTCTTCGGAAGTCGTTGAGATCTCTCCGATGGCAGATGCATATTTAGCAATGAATCCTGATCTTGATAAATTGCAGAAAGGAAATATTTTTGCACGGCTTCGGATGATCGTGCTTTATGACCGGTCCCAATCTCGCAAAGCACTTGTCATTGGTACATCGAACAAAACAGAATCCTTACTTGGTTATACAACTCTTTTCGGAGATAATGCAAGTGCGCTTAATCCTATCGGCGATCTTTATAAAACACAAGTTCGTCAATTATCAAAAGAGATTGGCGTTCCAAAATCCATTCTTGATAAAGCGCCGAGCGCCGATCTGTGGTCAGGGCAATCTGATGAAGAAGAAATGGGATTGAAGTATGATGAAGTTGATAAGCTCCTCTATTATTTAGTTGATTGCCGCGAATCGGATGATGAATTATCAGCGCGAGGATTTGCAAAAGAATTTATTACCAAGGTCAAGGGGATGATCCGCAGATCGCAATTCAAACGGATGCCTCCGCTAATTGCCAAGATCTCTCCTCGCACCGTAAATATTGATTTCAGGTACCCTAGGGATTGGGGAAGTTGAGGGGATAAGGATGAAGGCGAAAGGATGAAAGGGTAAATCGAATATTTTCTTTGATTCTGTGACAGAAACGCTAACTCCGTGTCTTTTTTAGAAAGACAGATTAAAAAGTTCGTATCTTTGTAGTCCGAAATTTGTGGACAATTTATGCTCAGGTAGCACTTAATAGTAAAAAAAAGTGTTGTCATATATCTAAGGGTATAAAGTAAGCTGTTAAGTACATGGAATTATTGGAGTTACAAGTGGCAAAAACAACAAAAACGACCGAGGAAAAACCAAAGCGCGCTGCGCGAGGACGTACACGGCGCCGCATGAAATATATCACAGGTCTGATCCTGTGCTCCGATTGTACGAAGACGGCACGTAAGGAGATCGTAGGCGAAGCGCATACTCAAGAAGCAGGTGAAGGACCGCAGCCAATCGATCCGATCACCGGAGAGCGCAGAAGCGATAATCTCTGGGTGCGCTGCACGAAGTGCCACAACACAATGCTTGTCAATCTAACGGCAATGTTCGATGAGAAGCCAAAGGCGCATACGAATATGACAGCTTCGGAATGTACGCTTTATACGCCGACGCGTATCTATGCGATTGGTGAAGCAGTCTACCATAAAGATTGGGATGATATCGGTTCGGTCGTTTCGAAAGAAGTTACCGGCAGCGGCAGACATGCCATCATCGTAAGTTTTGATAAATCAGGCGAGAAAAAACTCTTAGAGAATTTCGCCACCGCATAATTTTTTTTTCACACAAAAATCTCTGAAGGAGGGATAAATAAATAGTGGTAGGTATTATCATTCAGGATAACGAGCCCATCGATAGAGCGCTCCGACGTTTTAAGAAGAAATACGAACGCGCAGGAATTCTTCGTGAATTTCGCAGACGCACGGCATTCGAGAAGCCTTCGATCACGACGAAGATGAGGCTTCAACGCGCCGCCCGCCGCCAAAAGCGGATGGAAGAAGAGGCAGGGTAAGTCAATTTTTGCTATTCGCCGCAAGGAGTGTAGCTAAAAAAAAGAAAAGAAAGCCGGGTTTTACTCGGCTTTTTTTATGTAGATGAAGAAATAATTAACATCAAGTATGGGAAAATCCTAATGTCAAAACTCAAGATCCTTATTTTTGCGTTATTTTTAGCTCCTTCTTTAGTTTTTAGCCAGTCCACGTTTAATACGAAGAAGCTTGATAGCTTGATGGATCAGCTGTCCGCGAAAAATAAATTTATGGGGTCGCTGACGATACGGAAGAACAACAATATCCTTTTTAATAAAGCGTATGGATTTTCTTTGATCAAAGGAAATGGCAGTAAGAAGTCAACGGTGGAGACTAAGTATCGTATCGGTTCTATAACAAAGACGTTTACTTCGGTGATGATATTCCAACTGATCGAAGAAAATAAATTGTCGCTCGAAACGAAGATCGCGGAATATTTCCCGGAAATTCCCAATGCAAATATTATTACGATCAGCAATCTGATGAATCATCGCAGTGGAATTCATAACGTTACTGATGATTCAACCTACCTGGATTGGAATACGAAGCCGCAAACAGAACATGAAATGGTCACGAGAATCATAAGTCATATTCCGGATTTTATTCCGAATGAAAAGGCACAATACAGCAATTCAAATTATATCCTGCTGGGTTACATTATTGAAAAAGCAACGAAGAAAGACTATGCAAGTAATTTAAAAGAAAGAATTACAAATAAGATCGGTTTGAAGAACACATATTACGGCGGCAAGACGGATATACGTGCAAATGAGAGCTATTCGTATAATTTTGAAGATGGAAAATGGTCACAAGAGCCTGAAACGGATATGAGTGTCCCGCATGGTGCGGGAGCAATTGTTTCGACAACGAACGATCTTACAAAATTTATAACCTTGTTATTTCAAGGCAATCTTATTAGTAAAAGCTCATTAGATAGCATGACTTCCTTGAATGAGCATTTTGGAAGAGGGATATTTAGTGTACCCTTTTTTGAGAGGAAAGCCTTTGGTCATACAGGAGGAATAGATAAGTTTGTCTCGGCACTATCGTACTTCCCCGATGACAGCATTTCCGTTGCGTTTTGTACCAACGGACTTGATTATAATATGAATGATATTGCGATAGGATTCCTCAGTATTTTTTATAACAAACCCTACGAAATTCCTTCGCTCAAAGAGGTGCATGTTGCGCCCGAGTTATTGAAAAAATATGAAGGCATATATTCCTCGAGTGATGTGCCGATTAAAATGACCATAAAAGCTGAAGGAGATAAACTAACAGCGCAAGGAACAGGGCAATCCCCATTCCCACTTGAAGCGACCAGCGATACGGAATTTACTTTCGTTGCAGCAAAGATTGTCATTCGGTTTAATGCTAAAAAAAATGAACTGGTGCTGAAACAAGGT
>JANYLL010000202.1 GCA_025357895.1 Ignavibacteriota bacterium | reverse complement strand
AAAAGATCGGAATATTCGGAGCGAGGTAGAGGAATAGAAATGCCATTGATCTCGACAGCAAAAGTATCGACTTCCATTTTCGGAATTACACCGTCTGTACCATAGAATTTTTTACCATCTATCCACATGATCGCATCAAATTGGGTTGAATCTTTCGATCTCTTAAGCTTGTGTTTGCCGAACGGTCGAGATCGGAAGAGAATATGATATCTGTTCCCGGAAGGAAGGCTATCATTAAAGATAATACTATTGTGACGGATGGAATATCCGCGAACAGAAGTACGATGATGAGAAAATACTGGGGCGCTAGATGCAACGAGAAGAAAAAGAGCAAGAGCTTTGACATTTGTTAGGCTAAAGCCTGTGTCACTTTTGCTGCTGCATCTTTCAATCCATGCGCTACGAGGAAATTCATTCCACTTTGCTCTAATATTTTCCCTGCTTCGATTGCATTGGTGCCTTCCAATCGAACAACGATCGGAACATGAGGCTTGACGATCTTTGAGGCTTCCACAACTCCGGTTGCAACGCGGTCACAGCGGACGATTCCGCCAAATATATTAATGAGGATCGCTTTTACATGCGGATCACCTAAAATGATACGAAAGCCGGCTGCAACGGTCTCGGCATTTGCTCCGCCGCCGACATCTAAGAAATTCGCAGGATCGCCGCCGGCAAGTTTGATAATATCCATTGTGCCCATTGCAAGCCCGGCGCCATTAACCATGCAGCCGACATTGCCATCGAGTTTAATGTAATTCAAATTTGATTTTGAAGCTTCTACTTCCAACGGATCTTCTTCGTCTATATCCCGAAGTGTTACAAATTCCGGATGACGATACATTGCATTGTCATCAAAATTTACTTTTGCATCGAGAGCGATCATCTGTTGTTCTTTAGTCAGGACTAACGGATTGATCTCGAAGAGGGAAGCATCAGTTTCTTCATAAGCTTTGTATAAAGCCTTCAGGAATTTTACGCATTGTTTGAATGCTTCACCCGATAGACCAAGAGCAAAGGCAAGTTCACGAACTTGAAACTCCCGCAGACCTTCAGTAGGGTGGATAAAAACTTTTACGATCTTTTCCGGAGATTCTTCAGCAACTTTCTCGATCTCCATTCCGCCTTCGGTAGAGACCATAATGCAATTACGTCCTGATGCACGATCAAGCACGATGCCGGCATAAAATTCTTTTTCTATATTCACTCCCTGCTCAACGAGCAGGCGTTTTACAAGTCTTCCTTCGGGACCTGTCTGATGCGTAACGAGTGTCATCCCTAAAATTTCCGAAGCATACTTGCGAACTTCATCAATATTTTTTGCAACCTTCACTCCACCGCCTTTGCCTCTGCCTCCGGCATGGATCTGCGCTTTGACAACGGCAATTGGTGTCGGAAGCTTCTTTGCCGCTTCAACTGCTTCATCAACTGAATAGGCAACATATCCTTCCGGAACCGGTACGCCGAATTTCTTTAAAATATCTTTTCCCTGATGCTCGTGAATTTTCATGAATATTTTATTTGGTAGTAGTTAGGATTGCAAAAATACGGATTTTTTTAGTAGGTCTTATAGGACCGATACGACCTATAAATACAAAGGGCGACCAAAGTCGCCCTTCCGATTAATTCTTATGAATCTTTCCGAGAGCTGCATGTCCGTTGCCGTTGAGCTCCAGCTCTTCGTCATGCTTGGCTTTACGATGACGCTCTTCGTCCACATTGTAACCTCGGATGCGTGCATATTCGATGAGCTTCGAGCGAAGAAGTTTTCTTCCTCTGTGAAGCCGTGAGCGAACAGTGCCGATAGGGCAGTCCACAAACTCAGCAATTTCTTCGTAAGTGAAACCTTCAATATCGCAAAGAATAACGACGGTGCGGAAATCCTCAGGTAATGACTCGACAGCACGGGTCAAGTCATCATCTAAAAGATTACGGTAGAGACGTGCTTCCATATCATTCGGATCGGTGTATTCCGAACGGATGGTATTATAAAAATTTTGGATATCCTCGTAATCGACCTTATCTGGTTCTTTCGATTCTTTACGGTAGATATTGATATACGAGTTCTTCATGATCCTGAAGAGCCACGCTTTACAATTCGTACCGGGTTCGAATTTATCCCAGAAACGGTATGCCTTCATGTATGTCTCCTGAAGGAGATCGTTGGCATCGTCCGGATCGCTGGTCATGCGCAGGGCAAAGTTGAACAGTGCCGTTAAGTGCGGCATTGCCTCGCGTTCAAAATCGCGATGTCTTTCCCTGAGTGTCTTATCGTCTAACATATTAACCTTTACCATATCTCATTATTCCCTTCTCGCTCCGGAGCCTTTTCCGAAAGCAATTGCCCTTATCAAAAAATAAATTTAGGGATTGGGATTTATTTCCTTTGTTTGCTGCGTTATTATCTTGCTATGTAGGGAAATGGATTCTTCACCCCAACATAGGAATGCAAATATACGACATTTTTGTCAACAATTTCTGAAAAATCGTTCCAACCTAAGTTTTAGCCCTTTTTCCGGGTTTTTACTTTAAGGTATTCGTTTTTTTTCTCTGGAAGTTTCGTTTTTGTCATTTTCCGGCTGTCTTCTCCATATTAAAGACACAAAAAAACACGATTTGTTGCTCTTCTACCCTATTATGAATAAGAATTCATTGAAATAGCACTTTAAAAGATGTAAAATAACAGTTGTGAAGGAATTTTGACGTGCTATTTCTGACGCGAAATGGCGACATCAATCTTTTTTAGAAGAATTTGTGCTTGCCTAACCGCGATGGATTGGTACTCTTTCATTGCATCTGTGTGAAATTTTGATGAATTATCTATTATTTGCACCAGAATTTTCTTTACTTCATTTAGATCACTCGCTACAGAAGTGCCCATGCTATCTGTTGTAAGAATGACAACATACCATTCAAGTCCTGTTATCCATTGTGGATCAAATTGAACCATGATTCTGAAATAGCCTAAAGATTTTTGGAAGTCACCGGCGAGTGCATAATCTACGCCAAGATACCCATAAGGTCTTGCTCTCAATGAATCAAGACTAACGGCTTTTTCTAAGAAAGGCAGTGCTTTTTTCGGATCATGAAGAGAGTTAAAAAATAAACGTCCTTGGAGTTGGTAGCCATAAGGAAGTGTTGGATGAGCAAGGATGAATTGTTCAGCCTTTTGAATTCCTTCGGAAACTGTAAGGAATTTCTGCATAACTAAAAGGTCAATGCCGCTTTCATAAAAATCACCGAGCGTGATATTTTCTCCTGTTGAATGAACACCTAAACGTATTGAATTAAATACTTCTTTTGCAAGAATAGTATCTTCTGTTATCGAAAATATGGAATTAAGAATTTTTGAAAGTCCCTCATGCATTTGGATAGATGTAGGATTGTTTCGTGCAAGTACAAAGACATTCTGCAAATCCGCAGGAACCGGGTTGATATCTATTTTCTTCTCAAGAGACCAGAACTCATCTTCGGGACTCCCTCCTTGATAAAATTTTCTAAGATTTTCATAACCATATTGTGCCGAAGTTTTCTCGATGAGCGGAGTGTATATTTCTAAAATATCCTCATAGCGGCGTGTTGCTGCTGTCTGATTTACGTTAACAGATATCCAAAACAATATGCTAATCAGGCTTAGTGTGATAATAGGAATTGCAACCTTCTTCGTATGCAGACTATCTTTGATTTGATCAATTAATAGAACTGAAGAAAGAAGCGGAAGAAAGATTCCCAGAGAAGCTGTAACATCCCAATCTCTTGCTAATCCGAATACAAAACATCCTCCGATTAAATACGCCTCGAAAAAGAATATGTTTACTACTAAAAATTGAATGAATTTATTCTGCCAGGACTTTTTGGATTGAGAAATAAAAATCGATAAAATGACTGTAACCGATACTGAAGCAAGAAGAATATGTTCGTTCAAAATATCGATAAGATGCTGGAAGGAAAATAGCGTGTAGTGAAAATTGGG
>JANYLL010000192.1 GCA_025357895.1 Ignavibacteriota bacterium | reverse complement strand
GCTATTGCATTCGAGCAGGAAATGAAAGCCAGAGTCCAGGAAATGCGCGCAAAGGTCGTTGAATCCGAAGCACAGATTCCGATGGCAATAGCCGAAGCCTTCCGAAGCGGAAAACTTGGCGTACTCGATTATTACAATATGCAAAACGTCCAGGCTGATACAGGCATGAGAAAAGCCATCGCCGAAAGTGCATCGCCGGATCAAGGAAATCTCGGCGGCTCTTCGACGACGGGGAATGCTTGAAGAAATTACGAGTGAGGAATAAAATCGAAGCGAGGATTATCCAGGGATGTAACAAAAACATCTTAGGAAAGTTATTTATAAAGATGAAACGCTTAATAATCTTAGCAGCCATTCTTACCATTCCAATTTGCTCAATTGGACAAACCATTCATATTTCGAGGGTTTCGAAATACCAAATATGTTCAGGTGAAACGATAAAAGTTTATTACGCTGCCAGCGGTTCGTTCGCACCGGATAATATTTTCTACGCTCAGCTATCAGATGAGAATGGGTCGTTCAAAGCATCTCAGAATGATGGACAAGCTTCCGGCATGTCCGATTCGATTGTGATGAGCAAACTCTATTATGGTAGACATTACCGGATTCGCATTTTCTCGACCGATCCTTTTATGGTCTCAGATACAAGTTCTCCGGGTATAGATGTTTATTGGCCTCAGCCTCAAGCAAAGACTACTTTACAAAAGCGATCATCGTTCTTTAAGTGGGTAGGCTTTGTCGGGGATTCTATTACATGTTTCGACGGCATACCAGAAATCCCCGGCTCAAAGTATCATTGGAAGTTCGATCAAGATTATCATATTGATGCTATCCAAGACTCTTCGGTAATAGTAACATATCCAACGACAGGTTGGAAAACCGGTGCATTGACTGTTACCGATCCAATGGGTTGTGATTCTACGGATCCATTTCGAATTCTTATACTCTCATGTAATCCTATTATTCCCGATAGTGTGCATATTGTCATCGGAAAAGAGAGCGGAATATATCCCTTTGTATGGGTGAAGGCAGGCGGGAATTATACAAATCAATTTTCTTATGACTACTATAGCATTTCTTCAACGCCGACAGTATTTGTCGAACCAGGAGGTACTCTAAGCGGTGGAAATGCAGCCGGTATTTACTATTTGAAAGATAATTCAACATTCACCATTACTGGCGGTGAAATAGCGGTTATCATCCTTAATAAGAAATGGGTTAATTATTATGATACCATTTATTGCCCGGACTTACAATTCGACTACTCCCAAGTAACCGGAAACGGCATTGAAGAGAAAGAGCCAGTTTCTCATATCGAAACCTCTCACAACCATCTTCGCGTAATGAACGATGGAGTGATTTCGGTAGCGATTTATGACCTTTTGGGAATAAAACTCCTCTCAAAAAAAGAAAATGATATTCTTGATCTCGATCTCACTTCGCTTAGCAATGGCGTTTACTTTGTGATCATGACAGCTTCTGGTCACAGAGAGATCAGAAAAATTGCAGTCATACATTAAAAAAATAGTAATCCTTATTACCGTAAATCAGTTCATTGCATGCAATCCATGTGCTGGTAATTCTTGTTTAAACATTCATGCTTATTCGTTCTATATCCGGACTTCGCGGCATTACTGCCGCCACTGATGGCTTCACTGAAGATGTTGCAAAACTTTATGCCGAGAGCTTTGCTCAAATGCTCGGCAATAACGGCTTAGTCGCTCTTGGCTTCGACGGTCGGCAAGGCGGTAAACAGTATTATGAACTCATTGCTGATTCGCTTCGCGATGTCGGCTGCGATGTTCTCGGTTTATTGATGGTGCCTACTCCCACGGTGATGTTAGCTGTTGAAACCCATACTGCTGTGAAAGGTGGTATATCCGTTACGGCAAGCCATAACGGGCAAGAGTGGAACGGCATGAAATTTATTGCCAGAACAGGTCTTTTCTTTGATAAAAATGAAAATGAATCGCTGTGGAAAATTGTCGATCATGGCGCGAAAGAATATGACGGTTCAAGCGGTGAGTTGATCCCCGGCGATGAAATAAAACTTCAGCATATTGAAAGTATCAGTTCAATTCCATTTCTTACTATTGATGCAATCCGCACAAGAAATTTCAAGGTCATTCTTGATGCAGTCAATTCTTCCGGTTCTTTCATCGTACGCGAATTGCTTACGGCTATTGGTGTAGTCAATATTATTCCGCTTCATGCCGATGGATCCGGAGTTTTCCCTCATGCGCCGGAACCTGTTCCGCAGAATCTCAGCGAACTTCGCGAAGCAGTTATCAAAGAGGGCGCCGATCTTGGCATTGCTGTTGATCCCGATGCCGATCGCTGCGTTTTCATCATGGATAATGGCGAACCCTTCATCGAAGAAAATACGATCGTTCTTGCCGCCGAAGAAGTTTTGCGTAATAGCGAAACAGGACAAAGCATCGTCGTTAACCTTTCCACCACTCGCGCCATTGAAGATCTTGCCGAAAAATTCGGCGCAACAGTTTATCGCACAGCTGTCGGCGAAATAAATGTTGCCAAGAAAATGAAATCGGTTCATGCAATCATCGGCGGCGAAGGTTCCGGCGGCGTGATCTATCCGGCAGTTCATACCGGTCGCGATTCGCTTGTTGCAATCGCATTGGCACTAAATAATCTTGCATTCAGCAATACAAGTTTATCGGAAAAGAAAAAAGTATTACCGGAATATGAGATCGTCAAATCCAAGATCGCTTTAGAAAATGCCGGGCAAGTTGCATCAGTTCTTGCCGCAGTAAAATCCAAAATGGCAGGCGAGGCGATAAATATTAACGAAGAAGATGGCATCCGATTCGATTTCGAAAATAGCTGGCTGCATGTTCGCCCCTCCAATACCGAGCCAATCATCCGCCTCATTGCCGAAGCTCCGACGAGGGAAGAAGCAGAGGAAATCTTGGATAGAGCGAAGTAGTTTAGCCCGCATTTTTCCCAAACCTTACCTGTTTTATTGTAGTTTTAGAGTTTGGGGAACATTGTTCCTGCATTTGTCGTAAGGGGTATTCATAACTTTCAGCTATTGCCGTCATTATTTCGTCATCTTTTTAAGCCGGAGCCGTATTCGCAAAGCGAAGAAGATAAGCTTGTACAGGCTGAACTTCGCGCTGCGGGCGCTATTCCTGCGCATGTTGCGATCATTATGGATGGCAACGGACGTTGGGCGGAAGAGCGCGGCTTTCCTCGTGCTGCAGGGCATCAGGCAGGAATTTCAAGCGTTCGCGATGCTACGCGCGCTTCGCGCGAACTTGGGTTGACGCATTTAACACTTTATGCTTTCAGCACAGAAAACTGGAAGCGTCCGCGCCGTGAAGTCGGGATGCTGATGCGCTTACTTCGCAAAATGCTTCATGAAGAGCTTGAGGAAATGCGCGAGAACGGCGTGAGGTTAAATACCATAGGTCAGACCAATGCCCTGCCTAAAGAAGTGCAGCATGATCTGTTCAATGCTATTGATAAAACTTCCGATAATACCCGGCTTACGCTGACTCTTGCTCTATCGTATTCGGGCAGATGGGATCTTGTCCGCGCCTCGCAGCTATTAGCACTTGATGTGCGCCGAGGCAAAGTATCACCTGAAGATATTAATGAAGAATTGCTTGGCTCGTATCTCACCACCAATGAGCTTCCCGATCCCGATCTTCTGATCCGGACATCGGGCGAAGTGCGCCTCTCGAATTTTATGCTATGGGAGCTTGCCTATAGCGAGATCTATGTGACAAAAACAAGTTGGCCCGATTTCCGCAGAGAGCATCTTTATGAAGCGATCCGCGAATACCAAAAGCGCGAACGCCGGTTCGGTATGACGGGCGCGCAGATCAAAAAATCGGAAGACGTTCCGAAAGAGCATTCATCGTATGTTAAAGATATCGTCCGAGTACTTACTAAAGGGACGATCTAAATAAAACATTTTATTTACTAATGATTTTCAATCGTAATAATGTCATTGCGAGGAGTTGTGTAGCGACGACGAAGCAATCCCCTGAGGTATTAAACTCAGGTTCTCATTTACACCTAAAGGGATTGCCGCGTCGGGCTAAAGCCCTCGTCGCAATGACACTCTTAATCACACTGTGTAATATTTCATTTGCTCAGACTCCGGGCGAAGAATATACCGTTCTCGGCATTACCGTCGAAGGAAATATTTCCGGTAGTGCAGAGACGATCATTGCTCAGAGCACTATCCGCAAAGGTGATAAGGTTACGATGCCATCAGATGAAATCCGCCGCGCTATATCACGCCTTTGGCAGCAGAATATTTTTTCCGATGTAAATATAGAAGCAACGAAGATCATTCCGCAAGATGGCGGCACGATGGGAGTGTATCTGACGATCAAGGTAAAAGAATTCCAGCATGCTGATTCAATTATTATTGATGGGTATAAGCATCTATCATTAGGCGATATTCAGAAATCATTTACGTTTTATAAAAACGATTTCCTGCGTCCGTGGGAAGTTGAAAACATCAGGCAGAAGATCAGGGCGGCATATATGAAAGAGGGTTATCAGTATGCTGATATTACGACGGAGATCAGACCGGTTAATGACGGTACTAATAAAGTCCGGCTCTATATTCATATTAATGAAGGTACTGAAGTAACCATCCGCCACATTGATTTTATTGGGAATGCTAATATCTCTTCAAGCGATCTGCGCAGTGCGATGGATGATACGCACATGAAAGGACATTTCCCCTCATTGGTAGGTTTTTTCCATAGCGGAAATTTCGATGAGAAAAAATTTCATGAGGATGAGCAGCGAGTCCTTGCATATTACCGCTCCAAAGGATACCGCGATGCAGCAATTCTTGGCGATTCTATTTGGGTAACAGACAAAGAAGATATTCACATTCTCGTTTCAGTTTATGAAGGTCCTCAATATGTTCTTCGGAATATTTCTATCATTGGAAATGAAGTTTTTTCAGAAGCTGAGGTTCGTCAAAATCTCGGATTCAGAAAAGGTGATGTGTATAATGTCGAGAAATTCCAATTGAATCTTAAAGGACCGACACCTGATTTTATTGATGTTGGTTCATTGTATTATGACAGAGGGTATATTGTCAATATCGAACCTGTCGAAACGATTATTCCAAAAGTTGAAGGCGAAACA
>JANYLL010000182.1 GCA_025357895.1 Ignavibacteriota bacterium | reverse complement strand
TTTCAGTCGGAGCTACTAAGGAGAAAAATAATGGCTGAAATGGTAGAAGCCGGCGGAAGCGGCAAAAAAGGAAAAAAATCGAAAAAACGAGTAGGGGTAAGAATGGATATGACGCCTATGGTGGACGTTGCATTCCTTCTTCTTACCTTCTTTATGTTATCGACGACTCTGAGCACTCCTCAGGTAATGGAAATTTCATTACCGCCGGATAGCAAAATAAATATCGAAGTTGCGGAATCAAATCTGCTTACGATCCGCGTCCGCAAAGATGAAGCGGTATTTTGGAATAAAGGTAAGGAAACACCTCAAAAGATAACCTCAGCTGAAGTCAGTAAGGTTTTGGAGCAGCGCCTTCGTGAAAATCCGAAGATCGCAACGCTTATAAAGATCGATCGCGATGCCAAATACCAGAAACTCGTTGATCTGATCGATGATCTTAATCTAATTCAAGGAAAACTGGGGCAAACTGAAAAACGCTTTAGTATTGTCACGATGGATAAGGACGACAATGCTCTTATCGGAAATTTATAGAAACTTATGGCGGGAATCCGTGTATATATTATAAAGAGAGGATAATTTATGTCACTTAGTGATCTGACGCTCAATGGGATGGAGCAGTATGGCGGGATCGATATTAAGAAGAACGCGAAGAAAAGCACATTCACAGGGTTTGCGTATTCTGTTGCCTTACATGCATTGCTGATCCTGCTTTATGTAGGCTGGACATGGATCAATAGCGAGGACGACAGCAAAGTACCTCGTTTCCATAGGAAGATCTCAAGCCTTGCAGAACTTGCGCCGCCGCCATCGACATCACAGGATATGGCGACTCCGCCGCCGGCTGCTCCGACGATGGATGTTGTAAAACCGACCTTTGGTATTCCTGTGCCGGTGCCCGATATCCAGGCTCCGAATCAGACAATGCCGACCAATGATATTCCAATGCCTCCCAGTACAGATAACACTGGTCCTGCAGGTCCCGGAGGACCTCCGGGCGGGGAAGGTAACGGACCACCCCCGGTAGCAGTCGTAGAGGATAAAGCTCCGTCTCAGGATGAATTTATTGAAGTTTCAGAAGAGCCTAAGCCTACACAAAATATTCAGGGACTTGTTCAATATCCTGAAACGGCGAAGAAGGCAAACCTCGAAGGCAAAGTTACTTTCTCTGCACTTATCGGCAAAGATGGTAGGGTGGAAAAAGTAACGATTGATAAATCGGATTATGAAGTATTCAAACAGCCGGTAATTGATGCAGTAACGAAAGTACGCTTTACACCTGCACGCAATAATCAAACTCCCGTACGCGTTTGGTATACTCAGACGATCAGTTTCAAATTGCGGTAGTAGATAATTTTCCAAAGAACTGCGGCAGCCGGAATTTTGGGCTGCCGCTTTTTTTTTCGTATTTTTGAAGAAAATAATATACCTATGAAAATTGTAGGAATTCTATTTTTTCTCTTCGGGCTTATGTCACTCGGCTTGGCAATTGCTATGTTAGTCGATAAAGCATTACTTAACCAATTTGATCCGACAGTACGCAATGTCTTTATCGGATTGCTCTTTGTGTACGGAGCTTACAGGCTTTGGAGCGCAATCGGCGCAATCAGAAGAGCTTCGCAACGACGAGCGGATGCCAGGTAAGATGCCATTGCGTCTGATCAGCTTCTGCTTAGCTTCCTTTATCATCTTTGCCGGATGCAATAAAAATAAAGGAGGTGAAACTCCTGATACGGCAACATCGGGTTCCTTTGAACTTGTCGCTGATGAGGCTTTGAAGCCTGTCATCGATAGTCTTGTAACCGGTTTTAATTTGCAGACACCAAATGCAAAACTTACCGTACGGTATAAAACTGCAACCGAAGCTCTCGATGAACTCCTTGGGCATCAGACAAGACTGGTGCTTATTGCTCGCCCTCTGAGTACGAAAGAGCATGACGTACTTACTCAGCAAAAGCTGGAATTGATAGAAGCCGATATTGCACAAAATGCAATAGGCTGCATTGTCAGCAGCAAAAATCCTCTGAAAGATATAAGCATGGATTCTTTGAGATCTTTGCTTCAGGATAAAGATAAGAATACCATACGGATTTCAAGTTCATATTTATCGAGTACTGAATTTGCTCTTGATTCCATTTTGTCACTTGACAAATTCCAGGAGGGAAGGATCGTCCGTTACCAAACTTCAGACAGTATAATCTCAAGAATCAGCAACGATGAACATGCAATAGGCTTTGTCGATGCTTCGTGGCTTAAGTTTTATTCGAATTCCGGAGATAGTTCATTTCGGGTCCTTCGGATTTCACAAGCCGGAGGAAGACCGATGATGCTGCACCTTGCCTATGTTTTGCAGGGTCTTTACCCACTTACATCTCGGATCTGCGGTTATACGACTGAAGTACCTAATACACTTCCCAGAGGTTTTTTGGCGTATGCGATGTCTGCTGAGGGCCAGAGAGTCTTTTTTAATTACGACCTCCTGCCAAAGACGCAGATATTAAAGCTTATTCCTCCCCGGTGATTTCCTCATTAATGACGAAAAATTAATTAACTAGTTTGACGTAAAGAGAAATTCCTTACATCGTTACGGTGTTTTATATGTGCGAAGAAATTGTATTTTGAAGAAGTATTAATTTATTATTATAACAGGAATTATGCGGTTTTATAAAAATTTATCTTTTACGTTTTTCTTACTGGTATCTTTATCATCTGTTAGTATTTTATACTCCCAAACTTCTAACGATAAAATAAAGAAAGCACTTCAGCTTATTGATCTTGGAAACCCGAAACAAGCTCTTACCGATCTCCGGCAGATCGCAGCGTCTGATACGAAAAATGCCGAAGCTCATGCTGCACTTGCAATTGCTCTGATCGAAAACGGTGACATCGCCGGAGCAGAAAAAGAGGTAGCGACAGCTTATGATCAGGATAGAAAGAGTGTGCTGGTCAGAATTTCCCGAGGCGAATTATTCGGAAAGCAGGAAAAGCGTGAGGATGCAGTAGAAGAATTCAACCGCGCCATCAAGATCAATGATAAAGAAATATCGAGTTTCCTTGCTTTAGCTCATTATTATATTTCTATTGATTCTCTTAAACCTGCAGAGATCATGTTGTATCGCGCGCAATCTGTAAACCCAAATGATGTACGTCCGTTTATCGGATTAGCGGAATTATATGAAAGGCAGCATGCAATTGATCTTGCAATTGAGCAATATCAGGATGCAAAAAAGATCGACTCGAAAGATGTTACCGTTCTTGCAAAGCTTGCCCAGCTCTATTTCCGTGCAAAAAAATATAATGATGCAGTAAAAGAATGGGATAATCTTATAAAGCTCGATCCGAATTATTCCCGCGGGTACTATGAAATGGCACTTATCTATGATATTGCCGAAGATCATACGAGTGCCGCAAAGTATGCTGAGAAATATGTGGAGCTTAACCCTGAGAATACAGATGGCATCTGGCTTCTATCCCGCTCTCTTGCTGAAAGCAATCAATATCAGAAAGCACTTCCTTATCTCGAAAAATCCGCAAAGAATGACAGCCTGAAAACGTATACCGATCTTTATCTGGCACGTAGTTATTTCTTCGAAAAAAAATATGCAAAAGCAATTCAGATCTATACGGTTTCTAAAAAATTAGGAGCTTATGATTTCTATTACTATGGCTTTTCGCTTATTTCGACAGGCGATACATTAGGGGGATTGGATAAGTGGAAACAAGCGATTACTGTTGATACATCTCGTCTGGTTGACGAACGTTTGAAAATAACCATGGGTATCCTCGGCTATTTGAATATTCTAAAAAGGTATCCTGAAGTTGCTGCAATGTATGTAGAAGAGGCTAAAAGGAAATCTTCTGCTGTTGATTATTCAATCGCCGGACAGTTTTATAATGTTGCCGACATGCCTCGGGAAGCAGAATCGGCGTTTGATTCAGCGCTGAGTATTGATCCTAAATTAATTGCTGCCAGGGTTGGCCGAGCTGATCAGATTGGCAAAAAAAATCCGGATAATATCGCTGCAGCAGAGAAACTGCTTGATGAAATTTCGACCGCTGATGTAAGCCCTAAAGAAAAGGGCTTAATGGGAATTGCGTATGCACGTTTGGCAAGCCGTTATTTTGCAGTTAAAGATTTTAGTTCTGGAGTCAAAGTGCTTGAGGAAAAATCATTAATGCTTCTTAATGATAAATCACCATTTGTCATTAATGTCTATAAGGCCGCTGCATCCGGATATCTGCAGCTTAAAAATTATAAGAAGGGGCTGGAATATTATAAAAAGGCTGAAGGTATCGATCCTAAAGATGAGGATGTCAAGAAAGGATTGGATTATATTAAGCAGGTAGGGAAGTAGAGAGTATTGAGTAACTTTTTTTCTTTGGTCTGGAATCTTCCTCGCAGTGATTTTGGATGATTGTCAATAACGAAAAAAAATAGTAAAAGATACAAGGCACGTCATAGACGTGCCTTGCGTTTTTAGAGCCACAATATTTTATCAATGAACTTCTTTAAACGCATTACGTCATCGAAGGTCTTGGAAAAGATCGGTGGATTAGCACGGTTCTCCGCGCAATTCTTCCGGACTGCCTTTCGTCGTCCTTTCGAAACGAAGGAGTTGATCAAGCAGACGTACGAAGTCGGAGTAAGGTCATTCGGACTTGTGGCGATAGTCGCTCTAGTTATCGGCGCTGTTCTTACAATGCAGAGTCGGCCGACAATGATGAAATTCGGAGCAGAGGCATTCATTCCTGCAATGGTTGCGATCAGCGTATTGCGCGAACTTTCCCCTGTCCTGATCTCAATAATCGTCGCCGGCAGAGTAGCAGCCGGGATTGGCGCTGAGCTGGGTTCGATGCGCGTCACAGAGCAGATCGATGCCATGGAGGTTTCTGCACTTAGCCCGTTTAATTATCTTGTGGTTACTCGCGTCCTTGCTTGTATGATAGCATTGCCCTTGCTAACCGTATATGCAGATTTTCTTGCCTTAGTAGGTTCGTTTTTCGTACAAAATGTTGAAGCCGGTATGAGCGGAAGACTCTTTTATAATAGTGTCATGACCACTATTAACTTTGTTGATTTTGCACCCGGAGTAATTAAAACGATTTTCTTTGGATTTATTGTAGGGATCGTAGGGTGTTATGAAGGTTATAATTCTAAAGGAGGCACTGAGGGCGTAGGGCGTTCGGCTACTGATGCGGTTGTAGTGAGTTCGCTGTTGATCATTCTTGCTGATGTGCTTGCCGTAAAATTAACCGTGTTCTTTTTTGACATTGCATAATGGCGGAAAAGATTGAATTATCTGTACCAAAAAAACTCGTAGAAGTCGAGAACGTCTCGAAATCTTTCGGCAGTAATCATGTATTGGAAAACATATCGCTTTTTATCGATGAAGGTGAGACGTTGACAGTGCTTGGAAAAAGCGGAGTAGGGAAGAGCGTACTCATAAAGCTTATCGTAGGGCTTCTTCCTCTAGATTCCGGAGTGGTAAAATACGAAGGGAAATCGATCAGTGAGACAACTGAAAAGGAATTGAATGAGATTCGTAAGAATATAGGATTCCTTTTTCAAGGCGGCGCACTTTTTGATTCAATGAGCGTGGGCGAAAATCTGAACATGATATTGCATAAGCATACTGATCTTCCGCTTGAAGAACGGGAGGTACGTATTCTTAGAGCTTTAGAACTTGTGGGATTAAAGGACAAAATTGACGAAATGCCTTCGTCGTTATCAGGAGGACAGAGAAAACGTGCCGGTTTAGCGCGTTCAATAGTTCTTAAGCCAAAGCTTATTCTCTACGATGAACCTACGACAGGACTTGATCCGATCACCGCAGGCTCTATCGCTGAGCTTATACTAAGCCTGCAGACCGAACTTCAGGTAGCTTCGATCGTTGTTACTCACGACCTCCCTACGGCTTTTACTATTAGTGACAGGACTATTGTGCTTGAAAGCGGAAAGAAGATATACGACGGACCTGTTGAAGGTCTTTCAAGTACTCATCACGACCACTTAGGAGAATTTCTTGATGCTGCGAAACTTGATAGATCAAGAAGGGAAGAGATCCTAAAGAACGCCCATAAGATGTAATTCTTAACTGAAAACTTTAACTACATGAAAATAGCTAAAATACCGGCATCTCGTACAGGACTTTTTGTAATAATATGCTTTAGCCTGTTAATAGTAGCTCTATTCCTTATAGGAGATAAGCAAAAACTTTTTAGCAATACTTCTACTTATTTTGTTAAGTTCAGGGAAGTGAATGGCTTAAAACAAGGCGCACAGGTCCAGATATCCGGTATAAATGTTGGAAGCGTAAGTTCTATTGAATTGCCAAAGCGATCCGGCGATTCGGTTAAATTAACAATTAAAGTCGTTAAAGATGCGCAAAGTCTTATACATACCGATTCAAAAGCATCTGTTTCAACAGAGGGTTTGGTTGGAAATAAAACGGTCTCTATCACTGTAGGTCAGGATTCCAGTCCGCTTTTGCCTGCTGGAGGGCTTATTATCGGTGAATCCCAGAGAGATCTGATGGGTGTCGTGGATACTGCTGCCGCTGCTTTGAATGCGGTGAAAAACCTCACGGAGCAAGCCAGCGGACTTTTCGTAGACATTCGCTCAGGTAAAGGTACGGTCGGTAAATTACTTACAGATGAAGGTTTATATAATGATATCAGAGCTATTATTGCCAATACAGATAAGAGCCTTTCTACTATAACCCGCACTGCAAGTTCACTGGGGATTTCAGTAGATTCAGCTTTATCCAACATCTCTGCTACTTCAAGCGAGTTTAAGCGCTTAGCAAACTCCATAAATAGCGGTAAAGGAAGCGTGGGGAAACTCCTGAATGATAATGAACTTTATGACAAGCTTATTGGATTGACCGGCTCGATCAACAGCACGATCGCTGAGCTTCACGATGCAATGGTGAAGATATCAACGGCATCAGGAAATGCAGCAGAAGTAACCGAAGCATTTAAGCACAATTTTCTCGTTAAGGGTTATTTTGAAGATCGCGGATATTGGGATGCAGCATCGTTCGAGAAAAACATTCAAACAAGGATAGATTCGCTAAGACAGATCGAAACCAGAATAGACCAAAAGCTTAAAGGAGTCAAAAGATAATCCAAAACTGTGTAGAAGACCCGCTATTAATACATCTGTCAATAGATACATTATGTAAAGTCTTAAATATGAACTATTCTTGCCTCCCTGTCATGCCTGAGTGAAATCGACCAGCGGCATATTCTTCTCTACTGATGTTCCAACTTCCACATGTATCTTTGAAACGGATCCTATAAATCCGGCAGAAATCGAATTCTCCATTTTCATAGCTTCGAGAACCAAAATCTGAGAATTCTTCTGCACTTTATCTCCAACTGATACTGAAATTGCTTTGACCATTCCCGGCATCGGAGCTTTCAAGATCATCCCCTTCGTTGTCTTGCCTGCTTTGTCGTTATCGGCATTGCCGGAAAATCTTTCCCTTAGGATGCGCTCTTTATCTGTTTCGACGGAGACTTCTATTCCATCGATCGAATTCCCGTCACTTAGAAGCCCGGAATCGGTCAGAAATATCTCGGATACTTCATTGCCGGCTTTAACAACAAAATGCCCCGGACTTTGCTCTGAAATTTCCGGTAGATCATCAGAGGTTGCTTTTGCCCCATCTATTTCACCGATTATTTTAGCCATATTTAAAAAAAGACGTGTGTTAAAATGAGAAAAGTATTTTCAGTGAAATTATCTGTGATACTCGCTTCAAGCGGATTCGGCGCTGATAGTTTCGCTATCCGGTATTGTGGTCTGATCTCCAGAAACCGCAGCGGAAACCACTGCGCTCCGATCGTATAGCGTCCTTTAACTGCAATGCCTGTAATGGTAGAGCCGTCTCCGGGATCGATCTCATCCTTAAAGGTCTCGTACCGCAAAATAAGATCCAATCCTTTTGTAACTTTGACGGCGCTTTCTATACAGAGAGCATTCGCTGTTTTCGCAACAGTTCTAGCGCCGCTTAGAACAACATTCTTTCCAAAATCATACTCGCTTAATACCGTAACAGGTCCGGCACGAACACTACAATGCAAGCCATTCAAGGTCATATTCGCCAGCAAACCATTATCATCGGTATGATTATGCAAATATCGGGAAAAGCCGATCTCGCCTGCCAGCATGTTTTCTATCAGTTCGCCCGAACTTGTGATACGGAAACAAAAAGCTTTATTATTCAATGGATCGGAACCGAAATTCGATGAAGGATGAGTTTCGGAGCCATTGAAAACCCCTGCTACGATTCCGATATGATCGAAAAGCAATGTGCCGAGTTCGATACCAACATCTCTATATCCCGGAGCCCAGAAAAAACCGGCATGTTGAAATTCTGAAAGCGATGCTGAGCCGCCTTTTACATATACCGTATGGTCGTCAAATCGAATGCCGAACGCCGGAAGAAAAGCTCCGAATTTTATATAGGCATTATTCACGACATCTCCAGCTTGAATTATTTCTCCGGAGGAATGCACAATATGCAGCATTGCCCACCCTTCTGCCGATACTGCACCTAAGGCATCGTAGCGTAAATATCCATGCAAAGAGTTTGTAGCTTTTATATCCAGTTCGATCGAAAGATTCATTAGATGAAAAGCTGAGATTTTCGTAGTCTTATCTCCATCCGTTATCTGTTTAGAACCGGTTGAATCTGAAAAATGATACATCGGTCTGGTTTGGGAAAACATAAGAAACTGGCTATAGTAATCACCGCCAAGACGAATACCTTCGGATATTTGCCCGCTGAATTTTTCGCCGCGTTTCCACATAGGAAGATCATTGATCGAATATACCTCTCCCCCTTCAGTGCGTATACCGCCGCCTGTCGGATTCACGTGGCAGCCAAGACAATTGCCTTCTCCGCGCAAAAGAGCATATCGAGGAAGGGCATAAATCTGCGTTGCAAAAAAGAACAAACAAATTCCGGCAAGACAATTTTTTTTCATGGGTGATTTCAGTATTACAGCGTTAAAAGTAATACAAATATAGCGACTTTATGTTGACATTCATTAAAGAACTAAGACGTAAATAATCAATCGGTTAAACTTTCACGTAGTTTCAATACATCTACAGCCATTTGCTTCTTCAACTCATCTTCAGAATTGAATTTTATTTGAGGGCGGATATAAGAAAGAAATTTCAAGGTAATATTTTCTTGATAGATATCCTTATCGAAATCCAAAATGTATGCTTCAATTTTTCTTGCTCCGGATTCTATAACCGTAGGGCGCGTTCCGATACTTATTGCTGAGGCATGAGGCTTTCCTTTTACTATTGCAATCCCTGCATATACTCCGTCTGAGGGAATAAGTTTATGTTCCGGTACTTTCAGATTAGCCGTCGGATAGCCAAGGGTTCTTCCGAGTTTATCACCGCCTTCGACAATGCCCGTAAGTTCATACGGTCTGCCGAGAAATTTATTAGCCGTCATAAGATCACCATCTATAAGTGCGCGGCGAATTTTCGTAGAGCTTATACTTACTCCATCTACAATTAGTGGTGAGACTTCTTCAATGACAATTCCAGTCTGAGGTGCAAGCAATTTCAGATGTTCGATATCCCCTTCCCTGTTCTTTCCGAAGGCATGATCGTAGCCTACAACCATGGCTTTCGTACCTAATCCATTGACGATGATCGTATTGAAAAAATCAGTGTAGGGAGTTTTCGCAAACTCTAAAGAAAATTTAATGATAAGGACTTCATCAACATTCGTTTTTTTAAACAGAGCAAGACGTTCATCAATAGTTGTCAGAAGGTCAACACCGGTATTATTTTTATGGAGTACTTCCTGAGGATGCGGATCAAAGGTTACGACAATCGAACGATCCAAGCCTAGCTCTACTTTTTTTCCCGTTAAGCGTTTTAATATCTCAACATGGCCGCAGTGCATGCCATCGTAGCTGCCGAGCGTTGTGATCGTCTTCGCATTATATGTAGTATTTTCAATCCCCCAGGTTACTTTCAATGTTCTCTGATTGAATTAATTTTTTCCAACATCTCTTCTGTGACGGCATCATTAATACTCCAATCACCAATTTTTTCTCTGCGCAGATTTGTTAGCACTGCACCCGTTCCAAGTTGTGTCCCTATATCAGATACAAGACTGCGAATATAAGTACCTTTAGAACATTCAACACGAAATCTTATATATGGAAGTTCGATCTCAATGCCATTTATGGAATGTATAATCACGTTTTTCTCTGCCATTACCATCTCCCTGCCTTTGCGGGCATGTTTATACATGGGCTTGCCCTTGAGTTTGATCGCGCTGTAAATTGGCGGTCTTTGTAACTGTGCTCCAACAAAACCGGTAAGTATTTTATCGATTTGCTCTGAAGTAATATTTTCCACTCCTCCGATAATTTTTATGGGAGTTTCCAGATCAAAGCTTGGCGTTGTAAGCCCTAAACGTAATTCGCACCAATATGTTTTCTCAAGTCCGAGTAAATGCGTAAGATATCTCGTCGCTTTGCGGGTTCCGATCATCAAAAGCCCCGTTGCAAGAGGATCGAGCGTGCCTCCATGACCAACTTTTACCCAACCGTCATTTGCAAAATTCGTGAGCAGATGACGAATATGGTGTACCATTCGATATGAAGTCTCACCGTAAGGTTTATCGAGTAATAACAACGCACCGTTTTCTTCATTGAGAACAGGAAGAATTAAAGATGGGTCTCGTTGAAAATCTGAAAGCGTGACTAGCGGCGGAATTGCAATGACTTTAGACATTGGGTTCACTCATGGATGTGTGATGGAATAAATTTTAGAACGCAACCCTGCAACAAAAACCGCAGTTGCAGGATTTGTTCCAAACCCAAGATCATTGTTAGGATCGCTGACATGACCATCGATAACTTGATAAAGACTACCTTGCGTAGTACAGAACTTTGGAAGGTCAACAGTATAATAAATAGATAGCGAATCGCCCCCTACGAGATAAAAAGAAAGGAATGCAATATATTCCCCTCCAAGTTTTACCCATGGATTCCCAAGACTGTCAGTCATAGTATGCCTGAGTCCGAAATCTACATCACCATTAAGACCGCTTAAATGCTCTTGAGGGGAGTAGGAAAAGGGAAGACAGTTCGGCAGGGTAAGTGGTTTACTGCCTTTCTTTTGTGTACTATATATATCAGAACAAGACGGAAGTACGTGCCCTTTTATCGTATCAATAACCTGACTGCTTACAATTACCTGGTTGGGAAAAGCCGAACCCCTCACACTATCGTAACGGGATTCCAAACCAGTTACAACAATTCGAGCAATTACATCTGCGTAGCATATCATTGCAGTACGTTCAGTATCCGGCAGCACATCTGCAGTGTGCCACAAAATTCCATCTCTTATCGCCTCGCCTGAAGACTCATAGTATCTTGTTCTTGGCGCAGGGCTTGTCCTTAGATAATTCATTAATTTTATGGGATCATAATCATCTATCTCGTAAAGATATTTTAGCACATGTCGTAATGTATCCGAATTTCCCATCATAACAATGAAATCCTTAACGCTGTTGCTATTTTGCTTTCGCAAACTATCTAAATATATGTATCCAATAAGAACATCAAGAGGCATCCCTGTATTTAAGGGCGGAAATGATTGCAATCGCGGAGTGTTGAGAAACAGAACGCTGCCACTATCAACAATCTGAGCCGTTGTAGTTTCCGTTTCAAAACAGATAGTAAATATTATTACGAAACCTAAGATTAGATGTCTCATTATTTTATCCATAGGAATTGACTTAACTTTAAGAGTATTTTTGCCAAATTTATGGAAAATTTTATATATGGCTTTCGGTATTTCGGGACTTCAGATTTTGGGCTTTTCCTGCTCGTGAATCTTTTTGAAGATCTCTTCTATACGAGTTACTTCTTCTTGCGTATCATCTAAGTAAAAGAAAAGCTCAGGGATGTGGCGTAGCCTTAACGATCTTCCCATAGCTGAGCGAATATGAGGAGCTTCGGTTTTTATGGATTTCAAAATGTCCTCATGCATTCGCTTCCCGCCGATAATACTCAAATAAACGCGGCAGCTTCTGAGATCAGGAGACATACGAACCATCGTGACAGTAAGCAATCCGTCACTGAAATGGGAGAAATCTCTTTGGAAAAGATTCGATAAGATCTTCTGTATCTCACCGGCCACACGTTCGGTTCTGATTGACATCTTTTTAGTAGCGCAGGCATCTATCCTGCATTTTCAGTTGCGTTTTAATAGCAGGCGAGGCGCCTGCGCTAGATTCTGTTATCTTACCGGAAGCGGAATTTCTAATTTACGTTTAATTTCCACCATCTTAAATGCTTCAAGAGTATCGCCGACTTTAATATCATTGAAATTCTCTAATCCTATTCCACATTCATATCCTGCGTCCACTTCCCTTGCATCATCTTTAAAGCGTTTGAGAGATGTAAGATTACCTGTGAATACTTCAAGACCATCGCGAATTACGCGGACTTTATTATTACGTGTGATCTTTCCGTCAACGACATAACATCCGGCAACAGTACCAATTTTCGGTACTTTGAATATTTCGCGAACAGTGACCGTGCCCAATACTTCCTCTTTCTCTTCAGGAGCAAGCAAGCCTTCAAGAGCGGCGCGAACTTCATTGATACAATCGTAGATAACGCTGTAAAGGCGAATATCTACATGTTCAGCTGCAGCAATTCTGCGAGCATCCAGATTCGGACGAACATGGAAACCGATAACGATAGCATTACTTGCTGCAGCGAGACGGACGTCATTTTCAGAAATTGCACCGACAGCACGATGAACAATTTCAACCTTAACTTCACTTGTTGCCAAACGCAAAAGTGAATCGGCAAGCGCTTCGACCGAGCCATCCACGTCGCCTTTTAAGATGATACGAAGATTGCGTACTTTTCCTTCTTTTATCTGTTCGCTGATATCATCAAGACTGATGACGCTTTTCATCTGCTTAAAGCTTTGCTCACGCTTTAATTGTTGACGTGTTAGTGAAATCGCTTTCGCTGCGCTATCAGATTCGACAACAATAAATTGGTCGCCTGCTTGGGGAATACCGTCAAAACCAAGAAGCTGAACCGGACGTGAAGGCGGAGCCTCCTCCAACCTATGCCCACGTTCATCGAACATTGCGCGCACTTTGCCGGAATAGACTCCTGCTATAAAAGGATCACCCATACGGAGTGTACCTTTTTGAACAAGTACTGTCGCCTGAATACCTCGGCCTTTATCAACTTCAGCTTCGACGATAACTCCGCGAGCAACGCGATCAGGATTTGCTTTTAACTCTAAGATATCCGCTTCTAAAAGAACACGATCTAATAGCTTATCAACATTTAACCCTGTCTTTGCAGAAATTTCAATAGCACCATATTTTCCGCCCCATTCTTCAACAAGAATATTTTTATCAGATAACTGCTGACGAATGCGGTCAGGGTTCGATTCCGGACGATCTATTTTATTTAATGCAATAACGATCGGTACATTTGCCGCAGTCGCATGGGATATTGCCTCCCATGTCTGCGGCATAACGCTATCATCAGCTGCGACAACAAGAATAACAATATCTGTTACCTGTGCTCCGCGAGCACGCATAGCTGTAAACGCTTCATGACCGGGTGTATCTAAAAAGCTGATCTGTCTGCCGCTATCAAGAGATACTTCATACGCACCGATATGCTGAGTAATACCGCCTGATTCACCTGCAACTACTCGTGACTTACGGATATAATCGAGAAGTGATGTTTTGCCATGATCAACGTGACCCATGATCGTAACCACTGGAGGTCTCGTTTTCAATGTCTCAGGAGCATCAACGATATCTTCAAGAACATCGGTTGTGTATTCTTCAAGGAATTCGATAGTATATCCGAATTCATCAGCGACTAACTGGATCGTATCTTTTTCCAAACGTTGGTTGATCGAAACCATTAGACCAAGACCGATGCATTTGGAAATGATCTCGCCGACATCGACATGCATTAAATTCGCAAGCTCATTTGCAGTTAAAAATTCAGTAGCCTGAATAACTTTTTCCTGCGATACCTCTTCAAGCTGCCGCTGTTCCTCCGTTTCAGCACGGTCACGGCGACGCTGCTTGCGCATTTTTGCACGACCTGAAGCAGTACGAGTATCATCAAGCCCAAACAAAGTACGCTTAACTGCGTCCTGGACTTCTTTCGCATTGATCGTAGATTTCTCGCGTCCGCGTTTTTTCTTTCCGGAGCGATCCTCTTCTTCAAGAGCCTTCTTAGTTTTTACTTCAAAGTCTTTAGGTTTGCCGTCAGTTCTACCAACCTGCGGAGATTTTTTCAGATCAAGACGCTGTGGTGGACTATCTGACTTTTTCTTTGGCTTTAACGCATCAAGATCAATCTTGCCCTTGATCCGCAGACCCTGTAATTGAGGCTGCTCTCCGGGAGCACCGGTTGCGAGAACTGTAGTAGTTTTCTTTCGACGACGCTTGCGTTTGTTTTTTGCTTCATCACTCTCATCGCCATGACTATCAGAAATTTCAGAAGGGGCAACATCAACTACGGCTTCGACTGGTTCTAGAGTTGCTTCTATAACCTGCGGTTCTTTCTGAGGCGCTTCTTCCTGAATTATTTCAACCGGAGCAACGATCTCCTCAGGAGCCTCTTTGGAAGTTACAACTTCTTTTTCATTTACGGCAAGAGGCGCATCTTTTTTAGATGTTCCTTTTTTAGATTTAGGAGATTCTTCTGTGGAGGTTTCGCCTTTGGAGATGGCGCGTTTTTCTTTGAATGCTGCTACTTTTTTCTGGCGCTTTTCGGTAACATCTTTATCCTTACCGTATTGTTTCATTACGATGTCCAGAGCATCATCGTCCACCTTGGACATAATACTCTTGACGTTCGTAAACCCTTTTTTCTGGAGAAACTCTATCAGTGTATCATGACTGATATTGATCTCCGTTGCAAGGTTGCGAACGGTAATTTTCTTCGTCGTTGTCTCTGTCGTAGTATCAGGCGCCATGAAGTTAAATTATGGGCAATCCACAAAAAATGTAATTGATGCTCGGTACGCATAACGATGTTACTTAGCTTCGTCATTGGTACTTTCCTCTGCCGCACCTTCGCGAATTTCCGGGCGAAGTGTCGTGAGTTTAAATCCGGCTTTTTCAGCCACATCTTCAAGAGCCTGATCTGCCTGTTGGAACTCACGCTCCAATAGATCGCGAATCTGCCCGATGCGCTCCTGAGTCAAGCCCGGAATTGCAAGAAGTGATTCCTCAGGTGTATTCAAGAATTCTTTTGCCGTGTCAATACGTGCACGGATAAGCTCTGTATAAAGATCAAGTCCGATTTCATCACGGAATTCGATCAACTCAATATCTTCTTCGTCACGAGCTTCTTTTACGAGATTGATCTGATAACCCGTAAGCTTTGATGCAAGGCGGACATTCTGCCCCTGCTTGCCGATAGCAAGCGATACCTGATCGTCCGATACAAGCACTGTTGCTGTCTTTGTTGTTTCGTCAAGCTCGACAGAGATAAGCTTTGCCGGTGATAATGCACGAGCCAAGAATACATCCGTTTCTTCTGCCCATGGAATAACGTCAATGCTTTCATTAGCAAGTTCGCGTACGATCGAATGGATTCGAACACCCTTCATACCTACGCATGCTCCGACCGGATCAATACGCTCGTCATTCGATTCAACAGCAACCTTCGCACGTTCACCCGGTTCACGGGCAACGGCTTTGATCGTGATGAATCCGTCAAAAATTTCAGGTACTTCCGATTCCATCAGCTTTGCAAGAAAACGGTTATCGGTACGCGATAAAACTACGATAGGAGTTGAATTAACCGTAGAGCGGCGCACTTCCTTGCAGAGAGCTCGGATGGTATCCCCTTTTCTCCAGCGTTCACGCTGAATTTGCTCAGATTTAGGAAGTAAAAGCTCGCGGCGGTTATGCAGAATAAATAGATCACCTTGACGGATTTGGTAAACTTCGCCAACTAAGACGTCTCCGACTAAACCGTTATATTCATTAAAAAGATTGTCTTTCTCGATTTCCCTGATCTTTTGGTTGAGGTTCTGTTTGGCAGTAATAATAAGCCTTCTGCCGAAATCTTTTCCGGTATTAATAACCTCTACATATTCATCACCCGGCTCCAGTTCTTCACCGGATTTCTTGAATGCGTCTTCTACGGAAATCTGGATCGAGGGATCTTCGACCACTTCAGCGACCGTTTTTTCGAGATAAATTTCGATGTCGCCTTTATCCATATTCATTACGATGTCGAATTTTGCTTCCAGACCGTATTTTTTACGGACCATCATGGCAAAAGTCTCCTCGATGACGGACATCAGGATATCTCTATCTATACCTTTCTCGCGGACCATATCCGCGAATGATTCTACAATTATCGGATTCATTTGTTATTTCGTAAGCCCAATGCCTCCCTATAAATGAAAACAGACTTTACGCTGAAAGTCTGCAACAGGGAACTTGAAAATAGCATCATAGTAACAGAGGAAGGGGGGATATAATTCACGAGAATGACCTACTCATGAATAATCTTATTGAAGGAAACTGAATTAGGCGAAATAATCCGCAAATAGTAGAGCCCTTTGGGATATTTTGATAAATTTAAGGATAGATCCTTTGAAAAAGACTTGGTTTGTTGAAATAAGCTTTCACCTTGAATATTAAAGATTGTTATGTTATCTATATTATCAGGTATATCAAGGATATTAAAAATTCCCGTAGTGGGATTTGGAAAAACATTAACTTTTGGAGTTGAAGATTTCTCTTCAATTTTTAATAAAGGTTGAAAGACTTCGTTTGTATTTAATACGCAATCTGATTTTGGCCCAATTACATCACATTGTACTCCTCCTAAAGCATAAACTTTGTTATTTACAACCGCTGTGGACAGACCGCCTCGAGGAGTAAATGTTCCGGAAGTCTGAGGCACAGTCCATGTATTGGTGGCAGTGTCATAAATATCGAAATTGTTATCAGGTCCAGTTAACACACTAAAACTACCCAAGACATATATTTTTCCTTGTACGACACAAGTTGAACCACCATTATGATACGATAAATTTCCATTTGGGTTTAGTCTCGTCCATACATTTGTTGCTGGATCATAAACATCTATCAGAGAAACACTTGTATATGATTGGTTTCCCAAAGTATCTCCGCCAAAGAGATAAATTCTATTATTAACCACAGCTGACATTGATGAGAATCGAGGAAACATGGACCCTGAAGGTTCTATTTCTTTCCATGTGCTGTCTGAAAAATCTAAGATCTCCATTTTCTTAAAAATATCTAATGTAGAAATAAATGCGCTGTCGCCACCAAAAACATATAATTTATTATTTATTAATTCTACAGCATTACCAAAATTATTATCATCTGGATATACCCCTTTCGTAATTAATTCGGAATGTATATTTGTCAATGGATCATATACTGAAATTTTTCCTAAATCACGGAGAAAATAAATTTTACTGTCAAGCACAAACGTGTGCCATCCCCAGTTTCCGTCGAAACCCGAATTTAGAATTCTTGCCCATGAATTGGAAACCGGATCGAAAACCTCGACAAAACTATTTTTGTCAATGCTTCTCCCGAAAACATAAATTTTTCCATTTAGAACACAGGTCAAGCCACCGCCTGGTGTAAAACCCGTAGTATCCGCAGCAGACCAAGCTCCTGTGATGCTTTGAGAGAAAGCATTTGAAGAGAATGCGAGAAAGATGAAAAAGAAAATTTTCATAAAATAGAATGTACAATAAGAAGCCAGATTGAGAACAAACAATTCCAATATCCTATCCAAAATCCGGTCTTGCAAAAGCACTAACTATCTCTCCTCTCTTAATCTTCAACTCTTCCCCGCTCTCGCTTTTACCCCCTCTTTTCGCCTGGCGTTTGGTGATCGTAACTTCGTCTGAATTGTAGCGATCGAGCTTGCCGGTAATGCTTTGTTTCTTCTCTGCTGAATCAAAAATTATTTCAACAAGATGTCCAAGAGTTCGTTGGAATTGGTAATCATGAACCAAAGGTTCATCAAGCCCGGGTGAGAGAACATCGAGCCGAAAATTCCCTCCGACGATTGATGCGGCTTCTATCGCTTCATTGAGGCTTCTGCTTACTATTTCGCAATCACCGATGGAAATAAGTTTTGGTCCATCGAGGATAACTTCGATGATAGCGCGCGACGGAGTGCCTCGTGCCGTGAGCCTGAGAATATTTAAGCCTAATGTGCCCGCTGATTTTGCAGCGATCTCCGTTAAGCGGTCGAGATTTTGTTTTGAAACTGATTCCATATTTTTTTTCTTGGTAGGCGCAGGGCTTTAGCCCGCGCGAATGTTTAATTGTGAAAAGCGTTCGCGTGTTAAAGCCATACGCCTACCTAATGCAATTATTTTCTACTGCAAACCTACGATACGAAACGCTACCCTTCTGTTTTTTCGTCTTCCCTCTTCGGTTGCATTATCAGCAACGGGCTGCAGTGCTCCGAAGCCTTCTGATTGGAGACGTTTTTGCAGAATGCCTTTACTCAGCAAATACGCAACAACAGCCTGCGCTCTTTCAAGTGATAATTTATTATTAAATTCTGCAGTACCGATGCTATCGGTATGCCCTTGTATCTCAACAGCCCATTTTGAGTTGGTCTTTAAATATTCAGCAAGCTTATCCAAAGAATACGCTGATTGAGGTTTCAGAGTTGATTTATTAAAGTCAAAGAAAATATCTCCGATGGTCGTTACACTACCGACGGCAATGCTATCAAGAACAATATCAATGAATGGCTCTTCAAAACCTGATTGACCGGAAAGATCGATTTCATCGCTGAATGGTAAATATCCAGGTGATTCTACATTGAAGCGGTAGTGCTGACCTGCAGGTAGTACCATCGAAAAATTTTCCGCTTCTTCGGATGTTGATGAGCGAGCTACCTCTAAATTCTGCTCAATGTCAGTACAAATAATACTTGCATCCAATACTTCACCCTTATGATTACGAACCCTTCCGCTCAAGAGCGTCACAGGGAATGGCTGCTGATCATCACCAAGAGCGATCTTATAAAGATCAAGCTGGTTATCACCATTACTTGAAGAAAAATATGCAACATCGCCTGAAGCAGGAATACTATAATATGCATCCATCCCTGCAGTATTTATTTGCGGTCCCATATTTTGCGGAGCAGTCCAATTTACCCAGGAATTATCGAGTCGCTTCGTGATGAACACATCGGCATTTCCATAACCACCTTTGCCGCTTGTTGAGTAGTACATTGTCTTTCCATCAGAAGCAAGGAACGGAGCAAAATCATTTTCTTTTGTATTGATAACAGGTCCGAGATTTTCCGGAGCGCAATAAAGATTTTTCTTACGATCTAACAATTTGCTGACGTAAAGATCGAGCCCTCCATATCCATCAGGCTCCTCGATCGAAAGAATAATGTATTGTCCATTCGTCGTAATACATTGAGTGGAAAAAGGATTTAGATTCGAGTAATTTTCAATGGTGATCGGATCGATCTGCCAGATACCTTTGGAAGTGCGTTGGGCAAAACATAATCCACTTGTATGATTATAGTAAAAGTTCTTAATAAATAGAACTTTACCGTCCGGCGATACTCCGGATATCGCATCATTGCCGGGAGAATTTATCGGTACACCAAGATTTTTAGGCCTGCCCCAGACACCGTTTTGCAATTTAGAAACGTAGCAATCCTGCAAATGTTTATCACCTTGATTCACCGGGTTGCCTATACCCATTGTAAAAAAAAGGAGTTTACCGTTTGGAGATATAATAGGTGCAATTTCAGAATAAGGTCCGTTCACAAGACGACCAAGATTTTCTTTCGTGCGGACTTTCTTTTTTTGAGCTAGTGCATTTACAGGAAGTTGTAAGAATGCTGTGAATATTAACAGAAGAGTGGGAATTGAGAAATGTAGATATAGTTTTCTTGAATTTAATTCTTTCACAATTCTTAATTCATAATTCACAATTTATAAGAGGTGCCGATCAGACTCGAACTGATGAATAGAGCTTTTGCAGAGCTCTGCCTTACCACTTGGCTA
This sequence comes from Ignavibacteriota bacterium, assembly GCA_025357895.1. Classification (GTDB taxonomy): domain Bacteria; phylum Bacteroidota; class Ignavibacteria; order Palsa-1295; family Palsa-1295; genus PALSA-1296. The sequence goes on along the minus strand of JANYLL010000182.1, from coordinate 907 downwards.
CGGCACCATTTTGAACAAGGATGAAGGATAACGGATGAAGGATGAATGCTGTTCCCTGTTCTCCTTTAGTTGTCATTCTGAGTGGAGTGAAGCAGAACGAAGAATCCCGTTATATATGGCGAGAGCCTTTCGACTAACCTCAGGGGATTCCTCACATCGTTTTTTTCGCTTCGCTCAAAAAATCTCCGTTCGGAATGACATAGGGTCAATGCCGTGCAACACCGCCATCAACATTAATGGTCTGCCCTGTAATGATCGCCGATTCAGTCGATGCAAGGAATGAAACGATGCCTGCCAGATCCTCAGGAGTTTCGGCGCGATGAATAGCCTGCGGAGGAAGTAAATGCTCTAAGATGCTGCCTTGCGTTAGGCGAGAACCTGCGGGGCGCTGCGTTGCAGTCAATCCAACGGTAATGGCATTCACCGTCACTCCGAACTGCCCGACTTCGCTTGCAAGTGCTCTGGTGAATCCGATTATTCCCATCTTGCTTGTTACATAATGCACCAGATACGGCGTGCCAAGCCAGATCGTATTGCTTGACATATTAATTATCCTTCCGAAGTTTTGCGACTTCATCGAAGGAAGAACGGCTTTGCTCATTAAGAATAATCCGTTCAGATTAATATCCAGCATTTTTTTCCATTTATCAAAGGTGAGAAGATCGAATGGCTCCTCTTCATAAAGACCTGCGTTATTGATGAGTATATCGATCCGACCGAATTGTTCTTTCACTTTTGTAACGAAAGAATTCACCTGCTTCTCATCAGTAATATCTGTTGTGTAGCTCGCTGCTTTTTTTGCTTCGGCTATTGCATCGATACCGGCAATGGTCTCGGTTGCCTCATTGAGATCAGCAATAACCACTTGCGCACCTTCCTTTGCAAACAGCTCTGCAAAGGCTCTGCC
>JANYLL010000160.1 GCA_025357895.1 Ignavibacteriota bacterium | reverse complement strand
GGTGTTATTGATATTAGAAAGGATTGGTTTTACTTCCGGTGAATCCGCTAATATTAACGAGGCTGCCGATACATTGGATACACTTGCAAAAGAATATGGAGCATCGAATCTGACCGAAGCAAATCATGCAAATATGCTTGCGCACACGCTTCTAACGAAGATACCGGTTATTTATTCTGCAAGCGATCTTTTCGATTCGGTAAATATCCGCTGGCGTGGACAAATGCAAGAAAATGGCAAGCATGTTGCTTTTGGAAATGTTCTGCCGGAGATGAATCACAACGAGATCAATGGCTGGGACTTTCCTCATTTGATGCAGGATAGATTCCAAGTGATATTTTTGCGTTCGCCACAGGATGAACATCCTCAGGTTACAAAACGATTCGGCATATTACTTGAGGTTCTACTGAGCAAGGGAGTTGAGGTAAAGGAATATACAGCGGAAGGAAATACAATTCTTGCCAGGATGTTCAGCCTTATTTCTTTGGCAGATTGGACAAGTTATTACTTGGCGCTTCTTGAAGGCGTCGATCCTTCTCCTGTCCCGGTCATTATGCAATTGAAATCCAAACTTGCTTGAACGACACGAAACCATCGGGCTTGCGCCTTGCCTTTTTCGGGACTCCGGCTTTTGCTGCATCTATTTTAGAGTATCTGCAGATAGAAGGTGAGAATATTGTCGTAGTCGTGACAACGCCTCAAAAGCAGCAGGGGCGGGGTTTAAAGACAACTCCGATGGTCATGCAGGAAGCAGCGCAGAAATTAAACATTCCGGTTCTTGCTCCGGAAAAACTTCGGGATGAAAAATTTATTGCTGAACTCCGTTCGTTTAATGCAGATATTTTTTGTGTCGTCGCATACAAAATATTGCCGCGAGAAGTTTTCACAATGCCGAAATATGGCGCGTTTAATATTCACACATCACTCCTTCCCAAATACCGGGGCGCTGCACCGATGAATTGGGCGGTCATCAACGGCGAAAAAGAAACAGGTGTGACGACATTTCTTCTTGATGACAAGATCGATACGGGAAATATTTTGATGCAGGAATCTGTGCCGATAGGCGATAATGAAACGGCTGGTGATCTTCATGATAAACTCATGCATCTTGGCGCCGACTTAGCAGTCGCTACTATCACAGGACTTGCTAATAATACCCTGACACCTCATCCTCAATCAAGCGAAGAGTCCACATCTGCTCCGAAGATCTTCCCGAATGATTGCATCCTTGATCTTACGAAAACTGCGGAGCAAGTACATAATAAGATTAGAGGACTTTCACCATATCCGACTGCAATTGCGATGCTTCCTAATGGCGAGCGCTTGAAAGTATTTAGGTCTGCGCTTGCAAATGTTGATTTTAATTCATCCCCCGGTTTGTTTTTCTTTTCAGGTAATAAGAAGAAATTATATATTGGCACTTCGACAATTCCGGTTGAATTATTAGAAGTGCAACGGGAAAATAAGAAACGAATGACGGCAGAAGAATTTTTGCGAGGTGCACAAAATATTTTTGAAAAATAATGTCATCAATACCTCTGAAAGAATATCCATTCGAATCGAAACCGATGATCTGCGCTCATCGCGGAGATACATCGCGCGGTGCTATTGAAAATAGCATAAATGCCGTTGATGCCGGGCTTGCCACAGGGGCAGAGATGATAGAAGTGGATGTCCAGATGACAAGTGATGAGGTTCTTATTTGTCATCATGACGATCGTTTAGCAAAAGGTGATGAGAAACCTATCTGGCAGCGTACATATTCCGATCTTCTCTCACAGACAACTGCCGATGCCTTGCCGAAATTTGAAGAAGTACTTCGTCATGTTGCAGGCAAGGCATATTTGAATATTGAGATGAAAGATTATTCGGGTTTTCATCCCAGCCGCTTCGTTCATCCATTAGTTGATCTGGTAAGAAAATTTGGAATGCATGAATATTCATTGTATTCTTCATTCAGATTTGATTTTATTCATGCACTGCCCTGGGATTCTCTTTCCGTAATCATCCGTCCCACAACAGCGATCGCATCATATTTTAATTCGCGGTCTATTTCTCCGGTTATTACTCAAAAGCCGATCGAGGAAATGCTTCCGTCAGAAATAATGCAGTTAGCACATGCAACGAGTTTTGCTTGTATGGTAAGTGAGATCAATAATAAGGCAAAGGAAGATATCAGAAAACGTAATATTTTTCTTTCGATCTATACTATTACTACGATCGAAGATTTTGACAGGGCAATTGATGCCGGAGCTAAGGCTGTTGTCACCGATATACCTGGTGAATTAGTTGCTTACCGTAACAAGAAATTTTTTACATGAACGATCACGACAGAAAACCGAATAGACTTAGTAAAGAACGATCTCCGTATTTATTACAACATGCCTTTAATCCAGTTGATTGGTTTGCATGGGGAGAAGAGGCATTTGCAAAAGCTCGAAATGAGCAAAAGCCGATCTTTCTTTCTATAGGGTATTCAACATGTCATTGGTGCCATGTGATGGAGCGCGAAAGTTTTGAGAACGAAGAACTCGCTGCATATTTGAATAAGTATTTCGTCTCGATCAAACTTGACCGCGAGGAGCGTCCCGATATTGATGCTATCTACATGACGGCTACGCAGGCAATGACGGGCAGCGGCGGCTGGCCAATGACGTTGATGCTGACTCCCGAATTGAAACCGTTTTTTTGCGGTACATATTTTCCTCCGAAACCTGCCTATGGTAAGCCAAGCTTTATGCAGCTCTTAGAGCGTATTACGGAACTCTGGGAAACAAAGCGAGATGAACTTATCAGTTCAAGTGAAGGCTTGACGAAGGCTATTGCAGCTGGCTCCGAAGAGGACAATGCTGCTCCCAAATTACTTTCGCCGACACTTGGCGACGCTGCAATTTATTATTTTGAGCGCACATTTGATGCTGATCATGGCGGATTCGGCAATGCTCCTAAATTTCCGAGACCGGTGCAATATGATTTTCTTTTCAACCATTATTCTACGAGTGGTAACGAGCGAGCGAAGGAGATGGCGCTTTTCTCGCTGCGGCACATGGCTGCGGGTGGTTTGAATGATCAACTTGGCGGAGGATTTCACAGGTATTCCGTTGATAAATATTGGCTCGTATCGCATTTCGAGAAAATGCTTTATGATCAGGCGCAGCTTATTGAAAGTTATATCGATGCATATCAGATTACTCAGGATACATTCTATACCGAAACGGTTCGCTCGACCTGCGATTTTGTCTTGCGTGAGTTAACTCATCCTGAAGGTGGTTTTTATAGTGCTATTGACGCTGATTCCGAAGGTGAAGAGGGGACGTATTATGTTTGGAGACTTGAAGAGATATCAGAATTGCTCGGAGATGAAAGTGCGAAAATATTTTCTTATCATTTCGGTATTGATGAAAAAGGGAATTGGGAACATGGGAAGAATGTGTTTTCGATCAAACACTCAGTCGAAGAAACTTCTAAAGAATTTAATGCAGAAAGGCCTAAGGTAACAAAGATCCTTGATAACGGGAAGCAAATTCTATTCGAAGCACGTTCGAAACGTATTCGTCCGCATCTTGATGATAAAATACTTGCTTCATGGAATGGATTAATGATCGGAGCAATGGCAAGAGCCGGGGATGTATTGCGCGAAGAGAGATATGTTGATGCAGCTATACAAGCGGCTTCATTCATTTGGCAGAGGCTTTACGTTGAAGCTGGTTACAAGCTGCTTCGCCGCTGGCGGGATAATGAAGCACGTTTCGATGCAACACTGGATACGTATGCTTTCCTGATAAAAGGATTTTTAGAACTATACGAGGTATCACTCGATGAGTTATGGCTTGAACGTGCTATTATTTTGCAAAAGGAGCAGGATCAGTTTCTCTATGATACAAAGCAAGGCGGATATTTCACAAGCCGCGAGGCAACCGATATAATAATTCGCACAAAAAATGATTATGACGGCGCAGAACCGAGCGGAAATTCCATAACCGTTCTGAATTTACTGAAGTTGCATGCTATTTCTTCAGATCAGGATTATAAGGATAAAGCAGAACGTACATTGCTTTATTTCGCCGGTAAGCTTGCGAAGTATCCTTATACAATGCCGGAAATGCTTGTTGGGATGGAATGGCATCATTATGCTCCTACAGAAATTGTTTTTGTTCGAGATATTCAAGGTGAGATGTATGAAGCGATGCGCGAAGAGCTTTCAAAATATTATTTGCCCAGGAAGGTTATTGTGTCATCAAGCTCGAATGCAACGAGCGATTTTGTAAAGAGTCTTCCGGCAAAAGATGGAAAACTGACCGTCTATTTCTGCACTAATCAAACCTGTGAACTTCCGATAACAGAAATAAGTGAATTGCGAAAGCTCTTGGAAAAAACACGATGGAAGAGCGAGTGATACTATGGAAAAGAGATTCGAGCGCTCTTTCTTTGAGCACGATGTCGTTAAAGCAGCTCGGGGCTTGCTAGGAAGTTATCTGCATCGGAATCTTGGTGATGTAGAATTTGCAGGAAGAATCGTCGAGACCGAAGCCTACCATCAAAGCGATCCTGCCAGCCATACATATAGAGGTATGACAGAGCGGAATAAGATCATGTTCGGAGAAGCTGGTTTCTCGTATGTGTATTTCACGTATGGAATGCATTATTGTATGAATGTTGTCACCGGATTTTCGGGAAGAGGCGAAGCCATTCTTCTTCGTGCACTTGAGCCTGTAAGCGGAACAAAGGAGATGTTTCGTCGTAGGAAAAAAGCCAAAACGGAGATCGATCTGCTATCCGGTCCTGCAAAACTTTGTGAAGCATTCAGCATAACCAGAGAGCAGAACGGCATCGACCTCATCACCTCTGACGAGTTATTCCTGACAAGAGGCGCTCTAAAGAAAGCAGAGAAAGTAAAAGTAACGACGCGCGTTGGAATATCAGTTGCTATCGATAAAGAATGGAGATTTTGTATTAAGGATAATCCATTCGTTTCAAAAGGGAAACCGTCTTTTTAATATTTATAATCATGAAATTTTATAAGATTCTTTTAACGATCCTTTTCTTATCGGGATGCGGAAAATCTCAAACTATGGATGCTGTTAAAACCAAACTTTCTCCTGAAACGGCGAAACTTGGTGCCGAGATGGAAGATCAGGGCAAAGAGCATATTCACATGCCGCCACTGCCGCAGAATTATTCTGCGGATAGATATTACAATACGAAACCTGCGGATTTGAGTCCTGCCTCATTAAAGGGCAAAGTTGTTCTTCTTGACATCTGGGATTATACATGCGTCAATTGCATTCGAACGCTTCCCTATATTAAATCATGGACAGAGAAGTATAAAGATAAGGGATTAGTCATTATCGGAATTCACTCTCCTGAGTTCGACTTCGAAAAAGCTCCGGAAAATCTTAAAACTGCCATAGCAAAGTTCGGTTTAACGTATCCGAACATTGCAGATAATGATTATGAAATCTGGAATTCTCTTGCCAATAAATATTGGCCTGCAAAATATCTTTTCGATAAAGATGGCATCTTACGAAACACCCATACGGGCGAAGGTGAATATCAGGAGTTCGAGGCTTTTCTGCAGAAGATTCTACTTGAGCGTGACAGTACAATAATATTACCTCAATTAACAGCGATTGTTAGGGCTTCCGATAAATCCGGTTCGGTATGTTATCGTCCAACGCCTGAGACGTATGTTGGCTTTGACCGCAATCATATTGGTAATTCCGAAGGGGCAATACCGAATAAGGTTACAGTTTTCACCATTCCGAAAAAATTAGAAGAAGATAAATTATATTTTGATGGCGCATGGAA
>JANYLL010000148.1 GCA_025357895.1 Ignavibacteriota bacterium | reverse complement strand
TCATGCTCCTCAACTAGGAATAATGCTGGTTTAAGGATATATGATGTTCACACAAAGCATCCGCCAGGTATAGATACGGCGAGTTATCATAATCCTTGAAAATCAAATGAATCGAGGTTCAGATTTTTTTCTCACGCTTGGCGTAGAGCGCACATTTAGTTTTGATAACGCCGCCCTTGAGCGGCGTTTTCATGATTTACAACGCCAATCGCATCCTGATCGTTTTTCCGGAGCAATCGGAGGAATACTTGATTCAGCACTCGACCGTTCAAGTGATATTAATGAAGCATACCGGACTCTCCGTGATCCACTGAGGCGCACAAAGCATTTGTTGTCGTTGTACGGATTTTCAGTCGAGCAATCCAAGCAAGTTCCTATGGATCTTTTGGAATTAGTAATGAATGTGCAGGAGAAAGTCGCAGAGTTGGAATTTGCAAATGATGATTCAAAGGCTTCTATTAATAAAAGCATTGCTCCAATTCTTGATGAACTTAAAGATCGCAGAACATTGATCGACGATAATTGCGATATACTGCGATCTGAATGGGATGCAATTTCTGAACACGCTGAACCTGCGGGCGAATTAGGCGAAGAAGAAAAAAAGATTTTGCAACAGATCACGAAAGAGCTTGCTGCAAGAGCATATATCACAACACTTCTTGATTCACTTACTGCTGCAACAAAAGGAGAATCGCTTGTATTGAAACACTGATAATAATGGCAACAACTTCAGACCATATTCAATCATCTCTTCAAGAAGCGCAAGATGCGCTGGCATTATTTTTAGCGGACAAAGATCTGATTGGAAAAATCGATCAATTTGTCGAGTTATTAGCGAAGACATTCAACTCCGGAAATAAAATATATTCCGCCGGTAATGGCGGCAGCCATTGCGATGCTATGCACTTCGCTGAAGAGTGGACGGGGCGCTACCGTAAGGATCGCAAGCCTCTTCCCGCTTTAGCATTTTCCGACCCATCCCACATGAGTTGCGTATCGAATGATTTTGGATTTGAGCATGTCTTCGAGCGGATGGTCGAGGCGTTCGGAGCGAAAGATGATATTTTTCTTGGTATAACAACTTCAGGTAACAGCCCGAATATTCTCCTTGCGGCCGAAGCTGCAAAGAAAAAAGGAATGAAGGTTGTTGGCCTACTCGGCAAAGATGGCGGCAAGATGAAATCACTTTGTGATATTCCGATCATTGTTCCAGGCAAGACAACAGACCGCATTCAGGAATTGCATATCAAGATCATTCACATCGCGATCGAATGCACGGAGCGGAAGTTATTTCCGGAATTATACTAAATTTCTTTATGTCATTGCGAGCGAAGCGAAGCAATCTAAAATTTGGATAGAAAAGTTAGTTCGACACTTTAGATTGCCACGTCGGGCTGAAGCCCTCCTCGCAATGACATCGTCAAAATATAAATTTTTAATTTTACATTTTTAATTAATTCGTTGCCACTTCAAATCACACTACCGGGGCAGAACATTGGCGGCAAGGTCGTCGGGATCGATCTTGGCACAACGAATTCGCTTGTGGCCTATGTCGAGTTTGGCGAAGCAAAAGTTATACCTGGACGCGATGGCGGCTTAGTGCCTTCAGTTGTAACACTCGATGATGATGGAAGTGTTGTGGCAGTCGGAGTTGCTGCAAAAAAACGTGCTCTGATCGATGCAGTCCATACGGTTTATTCTGTGAAGCGATTGATGGGAAAATCGTATTCCGATGTGCAGAAAGAATCGGGTATGCTTTCTTATAAACTTGTGCCGAGAGAAGAGGGGCTTGTCCGCATCAATATCGGTGATAAGGAATATACGCCAATTGAATTATCAAGTTTTGTATTGCGCGAATTAAAAGAACGCGCAGAAAAATATTTTGAAGAGCCGGTTACAAAAGCTGTCATTACCGTCCCTGCGTATTTTAACGACGCACAGCGTCAGGCAACGAAAGACGCGGGAAGGCTTGCCGGACTTGATGTGCTTCGAATTGTCAACGAACCCACGGCTGCGGCACTTGCATACGGACTTGATAGAAAAAAGAACGGTACGTTCGCAGTTTTTGATCTTGGCGGCGGAACATTTGATATCTCAATTCTTAAACTTACTGATGGAGTTTTCGAAGTTCTCTCTACGAATGGCGATACGTATCTGGGCGGAGATGACATAGACCGCCGCTTAATGGAGCTTTTTCTTTCACAAATATCGCGCATTGAACCGGGATTTACTCCAAGTCCTGAAGAGCTTCAACAAATTCGCGCAGTAGCAGTGCGCGCAAAGATCGCTCTTACA
>JANYLL010000124.1 GCA_025357895.1 Ignavibacteriota bacterium | reverse complement strand
CTCTGGGATGCGTTCGAAAAAACGCCATCCCGCGTTCCACTTTATCTTACGATCTTGGGAGCATCTGCATCGGCAGTATTTGCCGGAATAAATATGACCGGAGTTTCAGTCGTAGCATTCGGAGGACTTTTCTTTAATAACGGTTATTCAAATTTTTTCACGATTATCTTTTGTGCTGCGACGATACTAACTGCACTCTTAGCTGAAGAATATTTAAAAGAAGAAGAGGTTCTTATTGGCGAGTTTTGTGCGCTTATACTTTTTGCTGCAGCCGGAATGGTGATGATGGCATCAGGTGCCGATCTTCTCGTTACGTTTTTAGGATTAGAGACGATGTCCATCTCATTTTATATCCTCACAGGAATTTTCCGCAAGAAAGAAGAATCGAATGAAGCTGCATTGAAATATTTTTTGCTTGGTGCATTTGCAACAGGTTTTTTTCTTTACGGTATTGCGCTTATTTACGGAAGTTTAGGGACGATGAATTTAGTGGCGATGAGTGGTTTGCATTCCGCAAGTATTTCCGGTCCGATACTGATGCTGGGGCTGATCTTGCTCATCGTCGGATTTGCATTTAAGGTTGCGGCATTTCCATTTCATCAATGGGCTCCTGATGTTTATGAAGGTGCGCCGACGGTTGTTTCCGGGTATATGTCAACTGCCGGAAAAGCTGCGGCATTCAGCGCGCTTATTCTTGTTTTCAGTTCGATTCCGCGAAGTGTTCTTGCTGGCGGAACAGAAAAAATTCAGATCATCGTTGCAGTGCTTGCAGCTTGCTCAATGCTCTATGGAAATATTGTTGCGATCGCGCAGACAAAGATCAAGCGTATGCTTGCATATTCAAGCACAGCACATGCCGGATATTTACTTATCGGAGTTGCCGCCCTTAATTTAAGCGGAGCCGCCGGTGTCGGAATTTATGCGGCAGTCTATCTTATCATGCAGATCGCCGCATTCGGAATTGTTGCAATGCTTGAAAAAGAAACGGGCACGGGATTAGAGCTGAATGATTATATCGGACTCAGCAAGCGCAGACCTTGGGCAGCATTCTTGCTTTCGATCATTATGCTTTCGCTTGCGGGTATTCCGCCCTTCGCAGGATTTTTCGGAAAGTATTATCTCTTTCTTGCTGCAATCAATGCAGGCATGACGTGGCTTGCCATCGTCGGAGTTGTCTCAAGCATCATCGCCAGTTATTTTTATCTTCGCATCATCGTTTTAATGTATTTCCGCGAGCCTGTTCGTGAAGAAACGTTAATTCCTGTGAAAGAAAATAGTATTTCATATTTTGCAATAGGGCTGGCATCCGTGGCTCTTGTAATTCTCGGACTCATGCCGGGATTGCTTACTGATGCAGCAGGATATTTTTTTAAGTAAATAAATCTCCGGTAGGCGCAGGGCTTTAACCCGCAAACGCATTGCAAGATGAAAAATTCTCGCGGGCTAAAGCCTTGCGCCTACCAATACATAAAGCCTATGCTCCCAATACTAACATCTGCCGAATCCCGCGCCTTCGATGAATATCTCATCACGAAGCTTGGCATTCCATCGCTGGTGCTGATGGAGAATGCCGCTCGCGGAGCGATGGATGCAATCGAAAATTGGCTTGACGAACTTGATGGCAAAGCAGTTCTCATTTTCTGCGGAAATGGAAATAATGGCGGTGATGGTCTCGCTCTTGCAAGACTTTTGAATGAAAATGGACTAGAAGTATTTGTTTTTATTGCAGGTACGGTTAAAGAACTCTCGCCAGATGCAGCACAGCAATTAAAGATTTTAAAAGCCCTCGTTCCGAAAGAAAATATTATTCACTATCCTCTTGGAGATACACATTTTGTCGCACATATTCAAGTGGAGATTATCGTTGATGCAATTCTTGGAACAGGTGCCTCAGGACCATTAAGAGGAAGATCAAAAGAAGCAGTGATGGATATCATTTCATTGCAAGAACATTTCAATGCAAAAATATTATCAATCGATGTTCCAACAGGTTTAGACTCTGATACAGGAGCAGTTGAGACTTTCGAGAATAAAATTCCTGTTGCAGTAAATGCTGACCGCACTGTTGCAATGGGTGCTCTCAAGCAGGGATATTATTTGCAACATGCTCCTGATCTTGTAGGTGAAATTTCAATAGCATCGTTAGGCGCGGCTTATAAATCATCTAAGACCTGTAAGACATATTTTTTAGAAGCCTCAGACTTTGACTGGTTTTTCTCCGAGAGAAAAATGGTAAGCTCGAAGTTTGATTACGGACATGTGCTTTCGATTTCAGGTTCTTATGGCATGACGGGTGCAGCAATCATGGCAGCACGTGCAGCGCTTCGCTCAGGCTGCGGACTTGTTTCCGTTGCAACTCCGGAATCTCAGAGGGCTATTGTGGCCTCGGCAATTCCGGAGATCATGACGTTCGGATTGCCCGAAGATGAAAATAGCTTACCGCTTGCAAAGAGTTTTAAGAAATTATCGCATCTGCTTTCAAAGGCAACGGTCGTTCATTGCGGATCGGGATGGCTACCGACTGATGAAGTCAACGAACTTGTTCTTCACCTTCTCGAAAAAATAAAGAAGCCGATCATTCTCGATGGCGGCGCACTTGTAGGTCTCGCGAAAAATAAGCGCGCACTCAGAGATAGAAAAGCTCCGACAATTCTCACGCCGCATATAGGTGAGTTCGCTCAAATGCTCGATATGAAATGGCAAGAAGTAGAAAAAGATAAAATAAATCTTGCAAGAAAATTTGCGGCGAAAAATAATGTTATTCTTGTTCTAAAAGGCGCGCCGACAATTATCGCATCTGCCGATGGAAATATTTTCATCAATTCCACCGGCAATCCCGGCATGGCAACTGCCGGAGCAGGGGATGTGTTGGCAGGGATGATCGCAGGAATAATTGCACAGGGAAAGGGTGTTTTTAAATCTGTTCTTTTTGCAGGCTATCTACATGGCTTAGCGGGTGATTTGGCAGCTGAGGAATTGACGGAGGAATGCATGACAGCCACGGATATAAACAAATATTTACCGGAGGCTTTGAAGGTTTTTGGAGCAAATTAATGGCAAACGATAAATGGCTTGATTGGATCGTGAACCGACGTTTCGGAGGCGATAAGAAGATCGCCGAAGGCGCGATGGTGCAATTGAATCAGATCCGGAATAAAGTGCTCGAATCCGCTTCCATACATGAAGGTGATACGGTTCTTGATATCGGAACGGGTGATGGCTTTCTGGGTTTTGCCGCATTGGAAAAAGTTAGCGCCCAAGGCAAAGTGATCTTTTTGGATGTTTCCTCCGATTGTGTAGCGGCCTGTAAAGAAATTTATAGCTCGATCCCAAACCCTAATCCTGCCGAATTTATCGTTGCCCTTGCCGAAAATCTCAGTTCAATCGAAGATAGCAGTATTGATGTAATTATTTTCCGGTCGGTACTGATCTATATTAATGAGAAACTCGCTTGTTTCAAAGAATTTCATCGTGTGCTAAGATCAGGAGGCAGGATCTCTTTTTTCGAACCGATTAATATTTTTGTCAATCGTCATAAGCCAAAGAATACCGTTTATGGATATGATATAACTCCAATTAAAGCGTTGTGGGAAAAAATCAGTACAGCTTATCTACAGAAAAATGATAGTTCTGATCCAATGATGAATTTTGATGAAGACGATCTCTTCAGACTCATGGGAGAAGCAGGATTCATGGATATTGATATGATGATTAAGGCATATTCAAAAAGGGATCCGGGAATAAAGAGTTGGGAAATGTTCTACCAATCTGCACCTAATCCTAATGCAATATCGTTAGAAGAAGTTGTGAACAAATCGCTTTCCGAAACCGAAAAAGAAGCTTTCATTTCTTTTATGAAACCTAAAATAGAGGGGAAAAATACGGTACGATTATTTTCAGAGGCATTCCTTACAGCAATTAAAGAATAACGAATGATTTCCCCCATCCTTCGCAAAGATCTTCGCATTGAGCTTCGCTCGCGTTTCGGCGTAAGTGCTGTTGTGATGTTTTTGCTGGTGACAGTGACGACGATCCTATTTTCTGCGCCTGGTGCGCAGATGAGTTCTTCCATCATGAGTGCACTGTTTTGGATCGCACTTTTTTTTGGAGCGTTAACAGGTCTTTCACGGTCGTTCATCAGCGAAGAAGAACGGGGTACATCTTTCCTGCTTCGTCTCTATGCCGAACCTGAAGACATCTTTTGGGGCAAATATCTTTTTAATCTACTCCTTGTTTTCTCACTTGCATTATGCGCAGTAATGTTCTTTGCATTTTTCTTTCGTGATTTTGTCGTTCGCGATATCGGGATGTTCGCTTTGCAGCTTGTTCTTGGAGCGATCGGAACATCATCAACAGTGACGATCCTATCAGCTCTCGTCGCCCGTGCCTCGCAAAAAGGAGCATTGCTTCCCGTTCTTGCGCTGCCCGTTCTGCTGCCGCTGGTGATCGCAACGACGGATGCAACGCGTATCACGATGGAAGTTGCTGATTCATGGATCGGAGTTCGCGGAGATATTCTCATCCTTTTTTCGTTTGATGTAGCTGTGACACTTGTCAGTTACGTACTTTTCCATTTTATTTGGCAGGAATAATTTATAGTGTCATTGCCGGGAAGTTGGTCGGAATAAAGCCCTCCTCGCAATGACAAATCTGATTATGAAGTTCTTTCGTTCAACACCATATCATCTTCTTCTCGGCGCGCTATTTGCAGTGAGTGTCTTCGTCTGCTTTGCTACGCCGATCGGCGGAAGTTTTAATGACGTCGTGACATTGAAGATGAATAATGTTGCGAATATCACACCGCTGAAAGCAACTATCACAACAACGGGCTATGATTCTGTTGCGAAGAAATTTTACAATGCGAAGGATCTATACGGGACTGAGAAAAGAGTTCTTGTAGATCGTACTCAGGATCTAAAAATTGGTGACGTCATTGTAGCTGATTGTAGTTACTTACCTTCGGAAAATTATTTTTATGTTGTAAGAATAGAAAGAATTAACCCTGTAATCACATTTCCGCTGATTCAAGGATTGGGCGAACTCGGACGCAATATGCTTTTCCATGTTCCGATGTCCATGGTGGCTTTTATTGCATTTCTCCTAGCAATGATCTATTCCATAATGTTCTTACGTACCAAAAATATGGATTATGATTTTAAGGCACGGGCTTCGAGTGCTATAGGTTTGATGTTTACAATTTTGGCAACCGTTACCGGAAGCATTTGGGCGAGATTTTCCTGGGGCACATTCTGGAATTGGGATCCGCGAGAAACTTCGATCTTTATTTTATTACTGATCTACATTGCGTATTTTCTTCTCCGTTCATTGCTCGAAGATGGTGAGGAGAAAAAGGCGCGTATCGCAGCAGTTTATAATATTATCTCATTTCTTCCGATGATATTTTTAATTTTTGTTTTGCCGCGCATTACGCAAAGCCTTCATCCCGGTTCAAGCGGCACGGAAGCGCCTATAATAAATCTTTCGGGCAAGACGCATACCGATCCGATCTTAACCTATATTTTGTGGACGAATGTTCTGCTTTTTACATTGCTTTTTTTATGGATGAAAGAACTTTATACAATTGTATTGCGAAAAGAATTTTCTGCTAACGACTAATGACTAAAAACTAACGACTACCTGATATGGACTTTCTACAAAATCACCCCCTCTACGTCGTAGGCATTATTGCCTCAGTGATCTGGCTTGGCATTTTTACTTTTTTGATGCGGTTGGATCGCAGAGTGCGGAAGTTGGAGAATATGAAATAAGGTATTTCAGCCCCTTAAGAATAGTTTATTCCCTCCTCGGCGCTTTTATCGAAAATTAAACATATTGCACCTCTTTGGCAGCCTTTGCGTTATCTATTATGTTACATGTATATAGCTAATTCTTTAATTCGATGAAATTTAATAAATATTTTATCCTCTCCCTATTTATATCAATTGCATTGATGGTTGTGCATTTCTCTGCATCAGTTGTATTTGCAGTCCCAATTAAGCATATCATTCAATTCGGCGATCAGCTTGGCCACAACTATTCTCCTGTTTCGTTGGATGTTGTCGTAGGAGACACAGTAGTTTGGCAAGGTGATTTTACTATCTATGATCTTGTGACAATTTCCGTCCCTAACGGCGCTGCACCCATTGGTCCCGTGAGAACAGGAAATTCTTATTCCTATATTGTACAGATACCCGGTGATTATCTATATAAGAATGAAACGTATTTTTCCTTAGGGATGAGGGGTAGTATTCATGCAATGGCAATTCACAATGGTTTATCAAATGAAGGACGGGAGTTTTATTTGGCGATGCTCTTTCCGAATTATAATACCGGAGTAAGCCAGTTCTTTTTTACATATGCGATGATCAATACGTATTATGAGAATGAGATAAATATATCCTATTATGATGAATTTGGTAATGAATTGCCGCCAAAAATTTATCGTGTCACAGCGAAAGGATCATTAAAAGTGCCTTTGAACCGTG
>JANYLL010000108.1 GCA_025357895.1 Ignavibacteriota bacterium | reverse complement strand
AAGAGGGCATACCTAAATGGTGTGTCCTTTTTTTATTCTCTTTTATCTCGGCGTTTTTTTTCACTATCGTTTATTACGATATCAAGCAGCAGCCAAATAGCTCCACCGGCTGCAAGAAGGAATAACAGGATTGCGAAGCCGGGATATCCGAAAAGCTGAAACGGAGTTTCTATCCGCATCAGTAGTGATGCGCCGATTATCAACGCAGCAAGAACAAGACCTGTAGTAATGCGATTTGCGATCTTTTGGAAACCATCGATAAAAGTACTCTCTTCACCGTAATCAATTTTTACTTTGAACTGATTTTTTGATAGGGCATCAAGTATTCTATTGATCCGCCCCGGCATTTCACTAAAAAATTCTTTCGTCTCAAGAAGGGACGAAAAAAGATTACTTGGTGACAAGCTTTTTGCAAATCGCTACCGCATAATATCCGAGGCATTCCTGCGGATTGAATCATTAGGCTTGAATGAAGGATCGAGGGTACGGCCGACGATATCAAGATTGAGAAGTGTTTTACTTACTAATGTAAGCTCGGAAGGCATTTCGAGGCCGCTTTCAGTGGCGTACCTGCTATACTTAAGCATTGAACTTCCGATCTGGATATCTTCGAGATTTGCACCTTGTTCTTCTTCAATGGTAGCTGCAAGTTTCTGACGAAATTGGATCTCATCAAAATCATCTCTAACTCTGCCGATCTCAATTGCAATATCACCGGCTGCATCGCTATTTCCTTCGCTCACTGCCAGAAGAAGTTTCAATAGCTTTTCCTGCATTGCCTGACTTATCCGACCGACCATACCAAGATCGAGCAATGCAACACGATTATCTTCGGTTACGAAAACATTTCCCGGATGGGGGTCCGCGTGAAAAACTCCATTAACAAGGATCTGTTTTAGGTATGCCTTGAAAAGCTCTTCCGCAAGTCGGATGCCGTCAATTTCCAGATGAGCAAGCGGACCTAAAGAAGTAACTTTCTTTCCACGGATATAATCCATGGTTAATATTTTGCCGGTTGTATAATCTTTTACCGGTTCAGGTACAATGATTACTTCAAAGCCTTTTAAGTTTTCACCGATTTCCAGCAAATTCTTCGCCTCATGCTCGTAATCGAGTTCTCGAGCCAGACTTCGCCTGAACTCTTCCAAGACTGGCATAAAATGATTATTCTTACCGTATTCTGTATGATGATTTAAAAAAGTGGCAATTTCTTCCAGAGCTTCCAGATCCCCGACAATTTGTTTTCTAATACCCGGTCGTTGTATCTTAACAACTACATTTCTTCCATCGCGCAATATCGCTCTGTGGACCTGCCCAAGTGAAGCAGATGCAAGCGGCGTTGCTTCGAAATAAGAAAAACCTTTAGAAATGCGTACTCCGAGTTCATCCTGAACAGCCTGCTCTACCTCTTCAAAGGAAAATGGATGGATGTTATCCTGCAATTGAGTGAGCGCCTCAATATACTCAGCAGGCAAAAGATCATTACGAGTCGAAAGCAATTGCCCAAGCTTTATATAGATCGGACCCATTTTTTCCAGATCTTTGGCAAGCTGCTCAGGCTTTGAAGTCCCGTCCAGATGTTTTGGATGATTTTCTTCATCGAAAACCTTTTCGACTCCGCTCATTTTCACAATATCGCTGCGTCCATACTTCCAAAAAAGGAGCCCAATATTCTTGTATCGCTCTAAATGCTCGGGTTTTAATGATATAGCCATAGATACCAGTACGCTAAATCTTTGTTAGCGGATTAGTGGTGTTTTGGAAACCTCTTTCACTTATTATTGTTTACACCCGTTCTAAAATAACCTGCTCCTTTGCTAATAATGGCTGAGGGGGCTTACCGATAGACGCGATGTATCGCGTCTCTACGGAAACCAAAGGAATAATAAAAATGGCTGAAAAACGTTACGAATCTACTTTTCTACTGAGTTCTACACTTTCCGATGACCCTGTTGCGGCTATCGTAAAGAAATTCGAAGAGACCATCACCAAGAATGGTGGTAAATTGATCGATACAGAACGCTGGGGCATTCGCCGTCTGGCATATGAGATCAGAAAGCATACGAGCGCTCATTACATCTCTATGCATTATAGTGCTCCGCCAACAACTAACGCAAAACTTGAACGTGCTTACCAACTTGACGAAGATATTCTTCGCTGGTTAACATTGGAAATGCCAGAGGAAAACCATCAGGGGCGCATTGCAATGAAAACCCGTTCTGAGACCGTCGAAGCTCGAAAAATATCGATGGCTCAGGCAAAAACTGAGGCAGCAGCAAGTGTT
>JANYLL010000061.1 GCA_025357895.1 Ignavibacteriota bacterium | reverse complement strand
TGTAAGGATATTCTAGATTTGTTGTTTTTCAATTCTCAATATTATTTCTCAATTTTTGAAATGCCGGAAAATAATTCGCAGCTTCTTGTGCTCATTGACGGAATGGCAATTGCCTACCGCGCGTATTTTGCATTTATCGGTCATCCGCTTACCAATGTGCGAGGTGAAAATACGAGCGCCGTCTACGGCTTCGTCAATGCCATTCTGCAATTTCTCGAAAAACATAAACCTGATTATGCCGCCGTCTGCTTTGATACTGCTGCGCCGACGTTCCGCCATGTGATGTATCCTGCCTATAAAGCTCAGCGTCAGGCAATGCCTGAGGATATGCGTCCGCAAATACAGATCATTAAAGATATTACCAAGGCATACAACATTCCGCAAGTTGAGCTTGACGGCTTTGAAGCCGATGATATTATCGGCACGCTTTCGTATTTAGCGGAGAAGAACAATCTCGAAACAATAATCATCACTCCCGATAAAGATTTTTGCCAGCTTGTAACAAAGAAAGTGAAGCTGATGCGACCGAAAGACGGTGCTTCAATGGACTTGATGGATGAAGAAGCAGTTGAAAAAAAATATGGCTTGAAGCCAAATCAGTTCATTGATTATCTGGCACTTGTGGGTGATTCCAGCGATAATATTCCTGGTGTGCGCGGCGTTGGCGAAAAAACAGCTACGCCGATGTTGCAGCAATATAGCGATCTCGATGGTATCTATGCAAATCTCGAAGCTATCACAAAAAAGGCACTGAAAGAAAAGCTGACGAATGAAAAAGAGAATGCATATCTCTCTCAAAAACTTGCAACGATACATACTGAAGTGCCGCTTGGATTTGGAGTTGATACGCTGAAATATTCAAAAATTCCTGATTTTAGAAAGCTTGAAGAGATGCTGAAAGATCTCGGCTTCAAAACACTCCTTCTGAAATTAAAAGCAGAAGAGCAGGAATTCCTTGGTTCGGAGCCTATGCCGGAGGAAATTACTGTGCCAGAACTGAGGGAGACGGTAGTAGTTAACGAAAGTTCATCAAGCGCAGCAGAAGATATAGATATTCCGAATAACGATGCTATCCGCAACATTCATTCAGCCCAGCATGCGTACCATACCATTTCGACAGAAGAAGACCTTGATGAGCTGATCCGTAAATTAGAAAAATCTGCAGAATTCTGCGTTGATCTTGAAACAACAACAAGCCGCGCAATGATGGCTGAGATCATAGGCATTTCTTTTTCAATGCAAACAGGCGAAGCATATTATATCCCGATCCTTCTTACAAAAGCAAATCCAAATCAGAACGATTCGCTCTTTACTGAGGATAAACATGACCAACGTTTACAAAGCTCTGAACCAAATGCATCCAATACAGGGATGAATCCCGAGACTGTCCTTGCAAAATTGCAACCTGTTCTAGAAAATAAAAACATTGGCAAAGTTGGCCAGAATTTAAAATATGATGCGCTAATCTTACGCAAGCATGCTATTCATGTTCAGCCCATGTCCTTCGATACAATGATCGCCGCTTCGATGCTACATGGAGAAGGGATGCAATCAATGGATGATCTTTCATTGCAATATTTAAAGTATCAGCCAATTCCGCTTTCTGCGATTGCAGGAAAAATGAAGAAGACCGATTCGCATGATATTATGGCTGCTATACCCACGCCTGTTATTGCAGAATACGGAGCAGAGGATGCCGACATCACACTGCAAATTAAAAACGTGTTGCTTTCGAAAATAAAATCGGAAGGATTGCTTGATCTTTGCAATAATGTTGAATTCCCTTTGATGGAAGTTCTGACGACCGTTGAATTCAACGGCGTGAAGATTGACACAAAAATGCTTGCTGATGTCAGCAAGGAAATGGAACGTGAAGCAGACGTGATCTGCAAAAAAGTCTATGAATATGCCGGCGGTCCCTTTAATATTGATTCGACCAAACAACTTGGCGATCTTCTTTTTAATAAGCTCGGACTTCCAACTCTTAAAAAAACAAAGACCGGATTTTCAACTGATGCAGGAGTGCTTGAACAATTAAAAGCACATCATCCTATTGCCGAAGATATTTTGAATTACAGGCAGTATCAAAAACTTCGGAGTACGTATGTTGATGCAATTCCATTACTCGTAAATCCTGAGACAGGCTTAGTGCATACTACGTATAATCAGGCTGTTGCTGCAACAGGAAGGCTTTCATCGAATGATCCGAACCTGCAGAATATTCCGGTGCGTACGGAAATGGGGCGCGGGCTTCGCAAAGCATTCGTCACACGATTTAAGGAAGGACAAATTCTCTCTGCTGATTACTCGCAGATCGAACTTCGTATCATGGCGCACGTTGCGCACGATGAGGCATTGTTACAGGCATTCCGCGATAAAGAAGATATTCATACACAAACATCCGCTAAAGTTTTTGGCATCAAACCTGAAGATGTGACGCGCGATATGCGCCGCAAAGCGAAGGAAATTAATTACGGCATCATGTATGGCATCGGTGCATTTGGTCTTTCGACACGGCTCGGAATTTCGCGCGAAGAAGGATCACAAATAATTAAAAGTTATTTTGCTGCATTTCCTACTATCCGCGAATTTATCGATTCGACCATTGCCTTTGCAAAGAAAACCGGATATGTGCAAACACTTCTCGGCAGACGGCGCTATATGACAAATATCAATGCATCCAATGCCGTTGTTCGTGCGCAAGATGAACGCGCTGCGATCAATATGCCTATCCAAGGTACAGCTGCCGAAATGCTGAAGATCGCAATGATAAACATTCAGCGTGAGATAGAAAAACGGAAACTACGATCTCTGATGATAATGCAAGTTCATGATGAACTTGTCTTTGATGTCATGCCCGGCGAGAATGACGAATTAGCAGAACTCGTGAAAGATAAAATGACACATGCTATTGAAATGGATGTCGTCATTGACGTAGATTACGGTTTTGGGAAGACATGGTTTGATGCTCATTGAGATGTTTTTAAATATCTAAATAAACTGATTAGGAATTACCAGTTAATTAATTTACTATGATATTTTTATTTGTCACTTACGTACATAAACCGTTAGGCATACTGTAATTTGTTTACCACAGTGTGTTTTCAGACTAATTTCTTTGACGGAAAACGTCCATCACTTCATCTCGCAAAACGACATCAATGGCGCCAAATATTTCTTTACTAATCAAATGCATTTCGTCTTTCATAAATTTTTTCATTACCGTGCCGCTTCGTAAATAACTAATGTCATCACAAAGTCCCGTAAGTGACTCAAGGATATGGGAGGTCAACAATATTGTACCACCTTCACTCGTGATCACTTTTAATAGGTTCGTGAGCACATAGCTTCCTTCCAGGTCGAGGCCGTTGTATGGTTCATCTAACAGGAAGAGCGAGCAATTCAGACTGAGAATAGCCATGATTGCCAATCGTTTTTTCATTCCAGAGGAATAGTCTTCAATAAATGAGTCCAACGGCAAATTCATGAGTTTATTCAGTTGTATTATGATCATTGAATCCTTACTTTGCTGAAATAATTGTAAGTATTCGAGTCCAGTGATTAGTGGATAAAAGTAGAGCTCAGATGGCAGGTAAGCGGTGTTCATTGGCGAAATAATATCGCCAGACCAAAGAATCGAACCCGAGTTGGGTTTATGAAGTTGATATATAGAATTCAGTAGTGTTGTTTTTCCCTCGCCATTTGGTCCGACAATGCCGTGGATTTTTCCGTCCTCAAGTTCCAGACTGAGATTTCGAATTACATTCTTAGTACCATAACTAACCGTTAAATCATGAATGGAAAGCATATAGATAGTTTTCGAGCTTATTTTTTGCTTTAACAAAGTAATAGGATTGTACCAACAAAGAAAACGGAAAAATAGCATGGCTGAGTAAGACCCATCCCATCGCTGATCCGCACTCAAGCTTCGCGCTTCCCCCTTCATGATAGAAGGCGTATTTCAGAATGATTGCACTCGAAAAGATAGACGAACAAAGGATATAAACGGCAAAAAGAATGAACCAAGCATCCACTCTCACAATCAAGAATTCTATCGCTATTGGTAAAGTGAATATGACGAACAAAATCCACGCGGCTCTTAATTTTGCAAAGAGAAATTCCTTTGGTGAGCATCCGTGCAGTTCTATGATCTGTCGAGATTCACATTGATCAAAAAAAGAAGTGACAACATATACAAACACAAGCAAGAGACAAGTTAGTAGAACGAGAGATATGGAAACACCAGAGATCACAACCACAGCACCCACGATGTACAATAGTAAAAATAAGTAACCTTTTTTCCTAATGCCGGCTTTCCATTCGATTGCATTCAAAGGAAGGTGTTTGGTTACGGTAAAGAACTTTCTGTTATTCCTTAATCTCCGGTACGTCGGTTCTAAGAGTCCAAATCCAATGCTCGCTGCCGTAGAGAAAAAAATGATATACCAATACCGCGAAAAAGCCAATAATAAGATAATCGGTAAGGACAATATGATCGTCTCGATTCCAAAAATGAATTTGTAATCAGCTCTAATGTTCATTAAGAAAATTTCGTCTTTCCTATGCCAATAGATTAAGATTGCTATTCTAATTTGTGAAACAATGAGGAAGATGATGTTCAAATAGCTAATGTCTCTCGCTGAGGTTAAGGAGAATAGTGCACCTACAACCAGTGATACCACTAATATGAAAGAAAGAGGTTGAGACTTTGCAAATGCGATGATCCGCCTGACCACAATTAAGATATGGAGACGTATGGCCAAAAGGTTGATTTGTTTTGGTAGCACAGGCATTTCTATTATAAAAGTGGAGCGCATCAGACTATGCTAATGCGCT
>JANYLL010000060.1 GCA_025357895.1 Ignavibacteriota bacterium | reverse complement strand
GCGCAGATGGGGACGAACAATACTATTACTCCGGTCGTCATTATGACGCCGAATCCTTCACCATTCCTATCGGATTGGCAATTGCAGAGGGAGTGCATTCGTCTTAACATTGCACTCACTCAGCCGATGAGCCAGCCCGTAAAACTAATGGCGCAAGTTTCGTTGAACGGCCAAGTCGTTGCCAGAACAAAGGCTGAAAAAATGCCGGTACTCTCGTTGCATCAGGGCATGAATAGCTTTGTCGCAGCAGATATTATTCCGCTTCAAGCTGTCAGCTTTTCAGGCGGAATAGATCAAGGTGCGCAGCGCGCCGGAAGATTACCCGAAGGCAATTATCAGATCTGTATCTGGTTTATAAATGCAGAAACAGGCTTTCCGCTTATTTCTGCACCGTGCCAACCATTTATGATCGAGCAGATTAATGCCGTAACACTGATCAATCCAGCAAACGGAGTACAATTCACTTCTCACCCTGATTCCGCAAGTGGGGCGCTTAGGTTGAATGTCATTATTGCGGGTAAAGTAAGTCATACCAAAAGAAATCTTCTTGGACTCTTGGTAGATAAGGATGACTCTCATGTAGTCTTTAACTGGCTTCCGCCTATGCCGATGCCTGTAGGCACTGTTCGATACAAACTTCGTATTGTTCCGATACTTTCCGGACAGAATCCTACAACGGCTTTGAACAATGCTATGCCAATAATCGAAAAGAATCTTGCAGTTCCGTTTTATACCATCACATATCTTTCAGATGAATATTTTAAGCTCGGTGAGGCAGGCGTGCATTCTTCTCTGAATCATTTTGGATGGGCTGTTCAGGCGACGGATGCAAACGGAAATACTGTTGGCAATAATAACGGCTGGTCGGAAGTCCGGACTTTTACTTTCAAAACAGGAATGTCATTTGCGACGCCCAATCTTTTAGCAAACGAACTTCCTTGGGACCCGAAGAGAAAATTGGGAGGCGATGATTTCAAAGGCACGCCTCCGACGGGCTCGGAGCTCAGCGCGGAATCGGGAGTATATTTCAAAGTGTATTACGATTCTACAAAAAAAACATGGGTCGTCGTTGCGTTCTTTGATACAAACGAATCATGGATGACTCCTGACGGAAAAAAAGACGGAGCGCTTATCAATCATGAACAACGGCATTTTGATATTACAGAACTCTTTGCAAGGAAACTTCGCAAAAAGATTAACGACCTTCCAAGGAAAGATCAGACACAAGAGAAAATAGATAAGCTGGCACAAGAAACGGCTGATGAAATGAATAAAGAACAGGAGAAGTATGATAAGGAAACCGATCACGGTACTGATGCGGACAAACAAAAAGAGTGGAATAAGAATATCGACAAAGAAATGGAGAAGTATAAAGAATATGCTTCTTAAGGAAAAAGGCGGATGCATTGCATCCGCCTTTTTTACTAGCGACTACTCTATTTTTTTCATTAATCTGATAACACTTCTGCCTTCCTGATAATCATATTCTATTTCATCAACTAAGGCATGGATAAGAAAGATACCCAAGCCGCCGGGTTGGCGGGATTCAAGACGCTGCCGAATATCCTCAGTCTCAGGAAGGCTTTCGGGACGGAATGGCTCAGGCGATTGCCAGGAGATTTCACAGATGACTGTATGATTTTCGGAATCAATGCTGCACCGACAAAAAATATCGCAGGGCATTTCAGGCGCAACATGCTCGATAACGTTCGTTGCAATTTCATCAGCAGCAAGTTCAAGAGAGTGCAGCGTCTCGGGATCAATGCCGATATTCTGTGCAGTCCGCGAAATGAACGAGCGAAGCTCAGCCAGAATTCGGGTATCGGCAGGAAGCGATATGGTATTGATACGCATCACTTATTTTTTTCCGAAAGCGCTAAGTGCATCTTCAAGCTGTGGTAATACTTCAAAGACTATCGGAAAGCCGAGCAGATCAAGTACATGATAAATTTTTTCCGGTACTTTGATAAGCTTCATATCACCCGATTGCGAACGGACTTCTTCAATAAGTCCCATCAACACTCCCAATCCGGCACTCGAAATATATTCGAGATTCGAAAAATCAAGAATGAGCTTCGCTTTCTTTTCATTACGGACGCGCTCTTCAAGAAATCTTTCGAATTCCGGAGCGGTATGAGCATCGAGCTGTCCGGTTAGCGCAATAAGCGTAATGCCTTCAGCCGGTGAGCCGGCTTCAGTAGCTCCGAATTGTGATGGTGTTATTTGTGCCATTTTTTTCTTAATCTATTAATTTTTTTATACTCTTCTGATAACAACGAAGGTTGCATCATCGGTAAAAGATGAAGCTCCGGCATACATCAGTACATCACGCAAGATATGATCTGTCATTTTCTGAGTATCGATTTCGGTAAGTGTCGTTTTGACGATCTCGGCGAATCTTGCATAGCCAAGTTCTTCGCCGCCAATATCCCTGATCTCGGTAAGTCCGTCGCTGAAGATGATAATCGTCTCGCCGCTTTCGACAAGAATTTCTTTTTCATCGAGTACTTCATCAAAAATTTTCTTGCCGACAAATCCGATTCCCATTCCTTTGGGCTGGATGTATTCATACTTCCCATCCTTGGAAAAAATAAGAAGCGGAGTGTGGCCGCCCCGAACATATTTTATGGAGTTGCCTTTGAAGCTCAGTGCTGCAAGGGTAACGAAGGAGCGGCGAAATCCCTGCAGATTAATATTGCGCATAAGAGCGTCGTTGGTTGCGATGAAGAGTTCTCGAAGCGTCATCATCATCGGTGCAAGAGCCTGAACAATGCCTTTTGTCTCCGCCATAAAAATAGATGCGGAAATTCCTTTCCCGGAAACATCGCCGATCACTACAAGCGGAGAGCCGTCCCAAAGATTAGAAAAATCATAATAATCGCCGCCGACTTCATACGCAGGAATGCTGATGGCACTGAGTTCGAAACCCGGAATATCCGGTACTTTATTTGGCAGCAGACTTTTTTGCATCGCTCTGGCAGCCCGAAGTTCTCCATCAAATTTTTGCTTTTCGATCGAATCGGTCAAAAGCCGTGCCGTATCCAAGGCAAGTGAAGCAACATCACTGAATGCAGTAAGCACTGTTACATCTTCATCATCAAAACCATATTCTCTTTTTTTTGCTACATACAGCGCCCCTCGCAATTTTTCTTTATGAAGAAGCGGCACGGCGATGATCGATGAAAGCTGATCGGGAATATTTTTTCCGTTACTATTTCTTCGCCAGTCTTCATTGATAAAATATCCGGATGTAAGCAGAATAGGTCGTTGAGTTATAGCAAGTTCTTCGGCAAGGGTTCTTTCCTGCTTATCTGAAGTTCTGACATACGGCGAAAGTTCATTCGTAATGCGCTCAGCGATCTCGGAAGGAATAGAATCATACGACCGATAGACAGAGCCATCGTTCGAGATTCCGCCGAAAGTAGATTTCATGTTCAGCTCAAGCCATGCGCAATCTGATTTCGTTGCTTCTCTGGCTAAAGCAGTGATCTGATCTGCAAGTTTAGGAATATCTAAAAGCAGTTCGCTTGTCAGAACGTCAGAGCTGAACCGAGTCAATTTAGCAAGCGATTGAACTTCTGCGGCACGCCGCTCGACCAGTTCGGAAGAAGAAAGGGTGAAGAGAGCATTAAAAAAAATAAGACCGAAATATGAAGTGAAAGCAAGCAATGTGACCATCATTCCGCTTTGTAAAATAATGGAATATCGCAGAAGAACCGGTATATTAAGATAAAGAATAAAGGCGGTGAGACTTAAGAGGGTATCAAGTGCGCTGAAAATAAGTATTCGGTTTTTTTCCGTCCGCGATACATGCGGCATCCACTGAATTCGGAACCATAAAAAAAGAGTACTGAAAATGACAAGGCCGCGAAGACCATAAAGTATCAGATCAGATAGCGTATCTTGAGGAAAAACATTTTTTAATTGCAAGTAGTGTGCAATGCTAAAAAGTACTATCGGAAAAAGCCATAACATAAAACGCCGGCGAAGTTCGGCAGTTCTCTGCCATAAAAAGAGAAATCGGACGAAGCCGACAAGGAGAACTGAAAAACCAATGAACCATATTGCACCAATGATATCAATGCTTGTTACGGTATTCGGATTTTTTGGTTCAAAATTCGGACCGACCGATAGAGTAAAGATATTTGGCAAAAATGAAAAGAGACAGCCGATGGCCAACGATACAACGAACCAGCGAAGTACTTTTACAGGAATCAAACTCGATTCTGCTTTGCCTACGCTTCGTGATAGATCACGATGCCGAATGATAAACGGAGTAATAGCTCGTGACCAGAAGAATAATCCGAGCACTAAGAGCAGTGTACGGATAATATCCATTGAAGCACCCTGAATGGTCTTCAGTGAATTCGCAATGAGATCAACAACAAGAACAACCGCAAAGGTGAAAAGGCCGAAAAGTGCATTGAAGGCTGCGCGAGTCCCCGCCGCTCTGACAAAAGCCAGAAAGCGGCGCCACATAATATTCCAGATCGTAATTTCCCCTCGTGCCATATATTGAACTATAGAATACGAATTTGGACAGAGGAGAGTTCAGGAATTATGAAAGACCATTCTTAAATTTCATATATATTGAAGTTTAACTTCTTTGAGGAACACGATCATTCGCTTTCATCAAACGTAGATGGTGGTGAAGAAAGAATTTACTGCTTGATAAAAAGGTGTTTATCTAAAACATCGCCGACTTTATAAACTAACGTGTATGCTCCTTGGGCAAGATGTGAAATATCGGTTTGTACTGAATAGGTGTGGTTTACTATGATGCCATCTGCGATATGTTGAACTACCTTTCCATCAAGCGAAATGATCTCCAAAAATAATTTTTCATCTTTTTCCATGTTGATCATAATGTTCAAAATTTTGCTTGCAGGATTCGGGAAAATAGAACAGGAAATTGCATTATCACCACTTGCGATCCTGACTCCTCCGGCGGCGGCTTTCTTGATTGTCCATGTAATATAATGCAGATGGTTTGTGAAATGACTATCGATCTTCACAAGATCGGTGGTATCAAGTACGCTAACCGTGAGAATATGAGAACCAATAGATAATTTTTGCTGGTCGATTTTTACAGAATCGTTTTTTGCAATAATTGCAGCGCCATCTAAATTCCATCCGATCCTCAAAGTGTTCGGACTGGGAAAGATTACGGTATCAAGACTAAAATTCAGTAGCGGTGTTTGCGAACTGATCGTATCCAGATCGGGAGAATACCGTACGATAGGATTAACAAGTGAATGGATTTTTTCAATGATCGCTTCTTTACAAACGCTGCAATAGTTCAAGCCTAATGCTCTCATTTTGCAATTTGAACTCGGCTTGAACCACGATGGATTTTCGGCAAAAGGAACGATGGCGATCCCTGTTCCAGCCTTCAACCAGTTTTTCCATTTAATGAGTGTAGGATTTGATTGTTGTGTCATATTGGGTTTTTCTATTGCGTATGAAGGACCCGCCCAATATTCATCGGCTAAATATGCAAAGGAATGCCCTATTTCATGAGCTACGATTTCATCACTTGTACTTTCTAATGAAGCTGTTGCAAATTCTCCTCCCGATCCGCCATAATAAGGAGAATTTGAAGTGATTAGTACTTGATCATAACTCGGAAAATTTGTGGCTAATACTGCTGCAATGTTTGCTGTGTTCATCGGAACAAGAAGGCGATGAATTCCATAGGAATCAAAACTACATCCCAAATATGTATCTGGGTTGGAAACCGGAACCGAGGGTTGGGCTGAAGAGCAATCGCTTGCAGTATTGGGATGTATTGCACCCGATTCGTTGGAGATAACTTTAATAGCAAAAACATTGAAATATGCCTTATAATGAGACCAAGGCGATTGAGCAAGAAGATAGCCGGATAGTTTTTTTGCATCGGAAATAAATCCATCCTGCTCTGAAGCCATATATCCATCCCCCAGTATTACAAAATTGATATGTTTCGAAATATCTCCGTAATACTGCAGAGTATCTACTTCAAATGTCTGCGCCCGGATATATTGAGGCAGTAGTGCTATAATAAAAAAAATAATGAAGGTTGTTTTCATAGCTTCACAAAGGGATTATTGTCAGTTCTTGTCTAGCCTTGTTCTTCAGTGTTTCTGAAATTCTGATCAGGCTTGCATTCCCATGAATCGGAAGCCTGATAAAAAAATCTGCCTTATCCAGAACGATTTTTTTCGAAATAAGAACATTAGTACTGTCAGCATATTCAACTTGTTTATAGAGTGGATGCTCCATTGTTATCGTCGTTACGATTTGCTCTCCATCGAATAGATCCACGGTTAAATAATTTTCCGCATCCGCATGATCGGAATATTCTTTTTTTATTGTTCCGGAAGTTTGAGTTTTGCTGAGGACTGTTATCACCTTTTTTCCGCTGAGAGAATCACGGGTAATCCTCATAACGACAAAAAGAATTTTATTTGTATCCGGTCGCGAAAAAATACTTACACGGCTTTCCATACTTCTGGTGGAAGTGCAGCAAGAGAGCACAAACGAAAGAAGCATCAATGTTCTCATACGATGCAATAATGAATTATTCAGAGTATACAAAAGGAAAGTAAAATCAGTTTAAGCAACATTGTACACCTTCATTCTGGGAAATTTAATAAATTCCCTATGCTGCCTTCGCTAGCAATCGCTCCACTCTTGCGAGATTCCGATGATGGACTGAGAGTTTCATAATAACGGAAGTATCGCCAAATTTGCGATCCTTAACTTCAGCTAATTCATGAAGCCTTGAAGCGATCTCGAAATGATCGAGCGGTACTTCGACTGTCATATCGCTTGATGATTCAGCAATGACTTTTTCGATCTCTGTTTTAAGGGCAGTTAATCCGACGCCTTTGAATGCGCTGATAAAAACCGAATGAGGATAAAGCCCCTGCAATTCTTCAAATTTATAATGATCTTCTTTTTTTACAAGATCGGTTTTATTAAAGACCATGATGACAGGCTTACCGGATACTTCGAGATCTTCCAGTGTTTTTTCGACGACTGCAATATGTTCATCAAGATCGGAATGCCCTACATCAACAACATGCAATAATATATCGGCTTCTGCTACTTCTGCAAGTGTTGTGCGAAATGATGCGATAAGCTTAGGAGGAAGTTTACGAATAAAGCCTACAGTATCTGTTAATAAAATTTTTCTTCCCTGCGAAAGTTCTACGGCGCGAGTGGTTGCATCGAGTGTTGCAAAAAGCCTGTCTTCGACAAATACTTCGCCGGCGGAAACAACATTTAGCAAAGAAGATTTTCCGGCATTCGTATAACCAACAAGTGCAACACGAGCCATTTCATCCGATCTACCTTCGCGGCGTGTTTCCTGCTGGCGTTCTATATCACTAAGTTTTTCTTTAAGTTTAGCAATGCGTGTATTGATCAACCGGCGATCGGTCTCGATCTGCGTTTCGCCGGGACCCTTAGTACCAATTCCGCCGTATTGTTTTGATAAATGCGTCCATTGCCCGGTTAGGCGCGGCAAATAATATTCAAGTTGCGCAAGTTCAATCTGTGTTTTTGCTTCACGCGTTCTGGCACGAGATGCAAAAATATCAAGGATAA
>JANYLL010000058.1 GCA_025357895.1 Ignavibacteriota bacterium | reverse complement strand
AACAGAAATATATGCTTCGATGGAACTATCGATAACGCAGATGTCATAATACGAGCTATCCTGATTCGCACCCGGCTGAAAATTAGGATCGGGATTGAATGTAAAATTATACGACGTATCGGCGATAAATGATGAAAGCTTGGATTGCCCCGGGCCTGTATCGGAAATGCGTACATGAGCGCAGAAGCATGGTCCATCAGCAATTGCAAGAGGCGGAATTGTATCCGGATCGTTCAACGATTTTGTTCCAAGAGCACCTGCCCAGGCATAAGAATCGTCTATACCGTAACCATAAATATAAACTCCAACTCCGGTATCTGATTGTACGACGTGCGTTCCCTCGCCTTGTCCATTAGCATATGTTATCCTAATCGCTTCCCAAGTTGTATTCGGAATTGCAATTTTTTCTTTAAGTTTTATATTCGGCCAAGTGGGTCCTCCGATTGGATGCCCATCAAAAGTAGTTTTTGCTTCGTGGTTTGCAGGCAGCAAAATATTGACATAATTCGTAAATGTATTTTGTCCCGATGCAACATCAATCTTTGGAGTCTGAAAAAGTATTTTCTTGCTGAATTGATCTGCCGGATTAATAACCACTTCAGCAGGATCTCCGAGATTGCGAGAACTTGAACTCGGAGCACCATGTGTTGAACTCTCGACATATTGGACAAGCATAAAAGGATCGCTGCTTGTCCAGAGTGAAGGATCGACAATATCATACAAAAAAATCGAAGAATACTTACTGCCAAGTGTTGCCGCTTGTCCGCCATTTCTTGTAATGATCTGTCCGTTCTTAGAGCCAACAATAAGAAAAGCGTCGCCGCCGTATTTTCTTCCAGCAAAGGGAGCAGAAAAATAAGCGCCGGACCATGTCCTGACAGGCTGCATCATATCCAGAACATAATCACAATATGGATCAGAGGTAGGTATAAAAGGACAGACAGCTCCGCCCATTACACCAACAGGATTATTTGAGGTAACAACCGTACCTGTCACATCCCATGAATCATCCTGCGGACTTCCGATCGCTTGATACTGAACGCATTCTCCACGATTTAAATTTTGGGTGAAGGGAATACCTTTTGGATGATCAACTACATTCGGGAATCCATCTTTACGAATATCCGTGCTTGGAATAACGGTGATCGTCGTATTATTCTGATTCGCAACAACGGCAAATTCTGAAGGATAATCTCCCTGATTTGCTGGGATAAGAAGTGAGGAATAACCCGCTACTACATATTCTTTTCCCCAACCGGTAGAAGGAAGAACATACATTCCGTCCGTTGAAAAAGCCACACGAGAAAGGAAATACACGGAAATATCGGCATCATCCGACCATACATGGAAAGACTTTGGTTCAACAACGCCGCTTGAATGGAGTTCAGAGCTAAGCGGAATATCTCCACTCGGACTCAGTGGCGTCGGGCTTTTAAAGATCGTTACCTGGCCTGCAGTTACAGGACGCTTTACAACAGCTCCCGCGCCAATCTGGAAATTTACCGTTGTGCTACGATAAGCAGTAACATATACCTGGAAGTATTTCGTTGAGTTGTTATTCGGATCAGCATTCAGAGGTATCGCGAACCAAAGATCTCTTCCTAAATACGGCACTTCTCCACGCGATTCATGCTCTTGCGTATGGAAAATTCGGATATTGCCTTGGGCAAACAAAGACTTCCCTCCGGAAAGTAAGAGAAGGCAGACGGCAAATCCTAAAACAATTCTGAAACGCTTCATTTGGTGATCCATAGATTTCTTAACAAAAGGAGAAAAAGATTTTATATAAGAACAACGCTTCCCAAGGCACGAAGTTACAACTCAAAATGAAAATCGGCCTTAAAACTACAACAATTAATATCCGGGAAAGAATAACACAAACACTTTGCACTTACGCAAGAAGGAATGTCTTCCTTCTCACGTAAGTGCAAAAATACACACTAATTAGAAACCCCCCGGGGAATATTGAGTTCCGCTTAGCTCTATCTGCTTACGACCAATTTTCCTGAAATTACCTTGCCGGCTCCGAATAAGCGATAAATGTAACTTCCTGAGGGCATATTCGATCCGATCGGGAAATGTATTTCATAGATTCCGGCTGGCTGAGATGCTTCATGAAATGCAACAGCAACAGGATTACCAAGAATATCGTAGATCGCAAGATCCGCAGGAGAATCGATTTTCAGCCCGTAGACAAACCGAATGCTCTTGTTCCCATGAGTAAGAGGATTCGGCACCGGCGGCAGAATTGCAAGATCATCGCCATGATCAAGCTTCGTCTTGATCGCACTAAACTCAGCACTTCCATGAGAAAGTGAAGAGGAATAGATGTTCGTCTCTACTGATGCAGGTGTTTGTCCGCAGCCGCATAGTTTTGCCGTTCGCTCTCCCGCTTCTTTGCTGCGGAAATGAACCGTAGTACAAAGCGTATCTTTTGTTGTCGGAGCAAACGTAAATTGAAAAGGTATTTGGTCATTAGAATGGAGAATAATAGGTAGTTTAGGCGTTCCGGTAAATGTAAAATGAATTGCGTCATCAACCCAAACACTATCGATCGTAATTGCTCCGGCTCCGAAATCACTTGCAACGGTTGCATCCGTTTTTTTTGTACTTCCCAGATCAATACATCCAAAATCGAAATTTGAAAGCGAGAAATCCGGTATGCCTCCATTGCCGATGACAGGAATAATAAATTTTAAGCACGAATCAAAGATTACTATGCTGTCCCTCACTGCCATCAGTGCAATGGGAGTAAACTTTATTTTTATCACACGGTATGCGCCAACAGGAATATCTCCATCAGCACAAAGGCTATCAATCGAAAATCCCAAACTAACATTGGTTAACAATACGTTTGCAGCCTTAAAATGAAATGGCATCTGTCCCGTATTGCTGATCGTATCATACTGAAAAGAACTGATGCCTATATTTCCGTCGCCGAAATTAAGAGGACTCTGGGAAAAATGAATATACTGCGTTTTATACGTACTTGTCATAGTTGTACGATTGCCTGCCACATCATAGATCGAAATTGAAATAAATGCTTCGAGCGAGCTATCGCTAACACAAATATCATAATATGAACTATCCTGCCCTGCGCCCGGGACAAAATTCGGATCAGGGGTGAATGACATATTAAATGACGAATCTACAATGAACGAAGAAAGCTTCGATTGCCCACGACCCGAATCGAACATTCGCACATGAGAGCAGAGACACGTTCCGCTAACAATTGTATGAGGGGGAATCGAATCCTTATTAATTATAGTGCCGGTGCCCAGATTGCCGCTCCAGGCATACGAATCATCAGTTCCAAAACCATAAGTATAAACTCCGACTCCAGTATCAGAAGTCACTCTATGCGATCCTCCCCCACTTCCCGCATTATATGTTAGCCTGATCGCCTCCCATGCCGAGTTTGGAATAGTCAATGTTTCTTTCAGTCTCACATTCGGAATTGATCCACTCAGAGGACTTCCGTCAAATGTTGTATGTGCTTCATGATTAGCAGGAATCAGAATATTGACATAATTTGTAAAAGCAGTTTGCCCGGATGAAAGATCGATCTTCGGTGTCTGAAAAATTACATCCTTTCGAAATTGATCGGCGCCATTCATAACGACCATTGATGGATCACCGAGATTGCGAGAACCGGAACTTGGTGCACCATGCGTTGAACTTTCAACATATTGCACAAGCATAAACGGCG
>JANYLL010000055.1 GCA_025357895.1 Ignavibacteriota bacterium | reverse complement strand
ATAGAATATTCTATACCTTTGCAAAATATTTTTTTTCCTATAGAACGTTCGCTTGCAAAAGCACGTAGAGTGGTATAAGGAAATCTTCTTTGTTCGAGAATACGAAACATCTCTGTGCCTACTGCACCGGTAGCCCCAACTACTACTAATCTGATATCTTTATTATTCATTCTATTAAATAATATCTTCTATTTGTTCACGTTCTCTGATAATTTTATATGAATTTCCATCAACTAATATTTCTGCCGCCTTTGCGCGAAGATTATAATTAGATGCAAGCACATATCCGTAAGCGCCTGTACACATAATAGAAAGATGATCCCCACGATCTACGACTGGCATTTCACGATCCTGTGCTAAAAAATCACCGGTTTCACAAATGGGCCCAACGACATCAACAATATTTTGAGAAGAATTTATTTGCAGTGAAAGCGGCACTATCTGATGGTAGGCATGGTAGAGACTAGGGCGAATAAGATCGTTCATACCTGCATCAATAATCACGAAGTTCTTTTTGCCATTAGATTTAGTATAAAGCACTTTCGAAATCAATACGCCGGAATTCGCAACGATTGATCTGCCCGGTTCTACATTTATCGTGCATCCCGATTCCATAAGTATTGGCATTACTGCTTTCGTAATATCTTCGAAAGATAGTATTTTGCTATTGGCTTCACTACTCTCTGGCAACAAAGGATGGCGAATAGCATTATGATATTCGACGGCTTGCCCGCCGCCAAAATTAATATGCTTTAATGATATATGTTCTTCCTCCTTCAGCATAATTACAAATTTTACGATAGATTCGGCTGCCTCCTTAAAAACCGAAAGGTCTGTTATTTGTGAACCAATGTGACAATGGATTCCGATGATCTCAATATTTGGCAAGGAATTGGCAATTCTATATGCTTCACTTGAATCATCGATGGCAATACCAAATTTATTTTCCGATAATCCGGTGGATATATATGGATGAGTTTTTGCATCGACATGAGGATTAACACGAATACAAATTGGCCCTTTAATAGATAGTTTTCCCGCAATATCATTAACGACATGAAGTTCTTGCAAACTCTCAACATCGATCGCAAAGATATTTGAATTTAAAGCAAATGTAATCTCTTCATCCGTTTTCCCAGGTCCATCAAATGTGATTTTCTTTGGATCAATGCCGCACCGAAGTGCAATAAGAAGTTCGGCACCGCTAACCACAGACGCGCCGGCTCCTTCAGATGCAAGTAGTTTAAGTAACTCCGGATTTGAATTAGCCTTTACAGCATACGATACATAATTCTTTTTGCTGCTCTTCGAAATTGATTGATTAAATGATCTGAAATTATCAAGTAGCTGAGCCTGAGAATAGACATAGAGAGGAGTACCAAACTCAGATGCCAGTTTAGCTAGTGACACATCTTCGCAGTAAAGCTTAGAGTGACCGGAAAGATCTCGGTAGGAATAAGTAGTATCGTTCACGTTAATAAATAGATGTGAACGTCAAATATTTATGCAGAACCTCCGGGATCTTGATCGATCCATCCGATTGCTGATGGTTCTCAAGAAATGCAACCATCAGGCGTGATGTTGCAAGTCCACTTCCATTAAGGGTGTGAACAAATTCCGGCTTAGATTTCGGATCTCGTTTGAATCGAATATTTGCTCGCCGTGCCTGAAATGATTCGAAGTTAGAGCAACTCGATGCTTCAAGCCATGTGCCTTCGATTGGGGCCCATACCTCGAGGTCATAGGTTTTAGCGCTCGAGAAACTCGTATCACCATTACAAAGCAATAATCTGCGATAAGGAATTTCAAGTTTTTCTAATATCTCTTCTGCATTCCGAGTTAATGCCTCATGCTCCTCATAGGATTTTTCAGGCAGAGAAAATTTAACAAGTTCTACTTTGTTGAATTCATGAACTCGCAAAAAACCACGAGTATCTTTGCCATACGAACCTGCTTCGCGGCGGAAACATGCGGTAAAGCCGCAGTATTTGATCGGAAGGTCTTCGCCTTTTAACACTTCATCACGAAAAATATTTGTGATCGGTACTTCTGCTGTCGGAATAGCGAAGAGATCATCTTCCGGCATATAATACAATTGATCACGAAACTTCGGAAGATTGCCTGTTCCGCGCAAGGATTCTGCATTTGCAAAAAGCGGAGGAAGCACTTCAGTATATCCGTTTTTTGTTGTATGTTCGTCCAACATGAAATTGATGAATGCGCGTTCAAGCGCAGCCCCTCTTC
Source organism: Ignavibacteriota bacterium (assembly GCA_025357895.1). Taxonomy (GTDB): domain Bacteria; phylum Bacteroidota; class Ignavibacteria; order Palsa-1295; family Palsa-1295; genus PALSA-1296. The sequence continues at coordinate 2,692 of JANYLL010000055.1, read as the reverse complement.
CCATATAAAGAGGGAAACCTGCGGCTGCGATCTTCGCTCCGCGTTTGAAATCGAATAATCCGTATTTCTCGGCAACCTGAAGATGATCAAGCCCTAATCTTTTTTGAAGAAGCAATTCATCATTACCAGGTGACCAGCGTTTTACTTCCTGATTTCCTAATGCATCTTCTCCATGAGGAACATCGGCATGAGGAATATTTGGAATCGTATCGAGCAAGCCATTGAGTTTTTCCTCGATTTCGCGTAAGGAAATATCAAGTGAAGTTATTTCATCGCTTACGACCTTCATTTCAACAATGACATCGTCGGCATTTCCGCCGCTTCGTTTGATTCGCGCGATCTCTTCGCTTACGGTATTGCGCTTATTCTTGAGAATTTCAACCCGTGAAATGATCGCACGGCGTTCACCGTCCAGGCTGAGTACTTCGTCTATAACGTCATCGGTACGTTTTGCTGTAATGGCAGCGCGGACTAAGTCTGGTTGTTCGCGAATGATTTTAATATCAAGCATAAATAAAATTTGAATGTGCATTGCAACAATCAATACCGTAACTTTGCTCCATCTTCATCGTTGATATTTTTTCTCATTTTGTAAACAGGCGTATATTTGTACTGAAAATTATATATTCCTAATGAAATTGCGCATCGTCCATTTATTCTTTGTTACATTGATCGGAGCATGGATCTTTGGATTCACATATCTTCCCTTGCAAGATTATCCCAATTTGCTTTATCAAGGTTTTGTATTCAATCAGTATTATTTCCATTTAAATAATTTTGGAGATTTTTTTCATGTTCATCGTTATCTCCCCCCAAATATGGCCAGTACTGTTATTTTAGGTTCAATGGACGCCCTTTTGGATACGTTCGTAGCGGGTAAAGTTTTTTTATTTTTTCTTGCGGCAGCGTTATATTTTGGGTGCTTTCGCTATTTATCTTTCCATTTAAGTCAGCGAAGAATTATATTTGCGATCGTAGCATTTTTCTTAGCTATAAATTTTCATTTTTTAATGGGGTATTTGAATTTTCTTGTCGGATTTGCATTGACGGTAAATATTATTGTATTTATAAGACAGAGAAGATTAGAAAGGAATTTGTTGGTACTGGGTTTATCAATGCTGATTATATACTTTTGCCATTTTGTTGCCCTAATACTTTTTTGTCTTTATTTTATTACTTATTTTATAGCATACAAAAAATATAAAAGCATCTTTCACCTTACTTTGTCTGGGGTTCCTACTCTTAGTATTTTCATTCATTATGTAGCTTCAAGAACAATTCCAATTCTTTACACTGAAACAGATAATCGAACTTGGTTTGATGTGATTAAAGGTAAATTCATTGTATTTTTTGCGCCCATATTACCTTTTCACAATTTTAAATGGGTTTATGAACCATCTCTCGGGATAAAATCTATTGATTATTTATTTTGTGTTATAGCTTTTATTCTTCTCATTTACATAGCTGGAAAAAATGTAGTATATAAAAATTTAACATTTGAATTTATTCTCGCTCTTGCTTCGATCGCTCTCGCTTTCTTTCTCCCTTTATATTTTGGCGGTGTGTTGTTACCCGGAGAGCGTTTCGTTGTATTCGCTATATTAAATATTTTTGTCTTAGGCTATAGGAATAATATTTATCGCCCTGTTCGCAATTGTTCTTTTATTCTAAGTACAATACTTGTTTTATTTACCTATTCCTACATAATGTGGAATACTAATAAATTTGATTCTATGATTAAAAAAAATGATATACCTGAAGAAGCAATACTTCATCCGCAGATCAAACAAGAGGGCATTAATGGATTTACTCACGTTCACTTTTACGAAGATATAAGGCTTAAAAGAGCAGTTCCGTTTTTTAATACCGGACTTTTCTCTTACCCTGATTCATTAGCTGTTCACTAGATAAATTAGATGGACGATGCCAAATAATTAGTTGATCTGCGGTACATATACATACATTACTGTATCTACCCAAACTTGAGCTTTATGTGGATTTAGAATTGTATATTTCAGAACATAGCCGGGAAAGGTATGAAGGGTGTCGTCAAAAATAAATGTAAACCTATGCGCAGACAAATTGGAATCAAGGTCATGTCTTAATTGATGGGCTACTTCATCGTTCATTAACAGAACATCACCATAAGCTCGCAATTCCGCAAAAGTTGCTTTGCCAATAGTGCTTGGCATAAAACCGTGGTAAGGAACCCATACATCACCTGGAAGGGCACGAACAGAATCCAAGAATTCTTTTTGAGAAACTTCATCTTTTGCTGAAGGGATGTTTCTTGCAAATTTATAGGGGTTCGAAAAAAGCAATATGAATTGAATAAAGATTAACGAATAGATTAAAATTTGAGCGAACTGCTTTTTCACATTTCTCAACATAATGTGCAGGCTGATCGGAAAAATAATTCCGGCAAATGCTGCAATAGGCATAAGCACATTTTTTCCCCCTCCCTCATTGCCAAGTCCTAGAATTGCCGTGAATAAAGCAATAAAAAAAAAGAGGTAAAAGATGAGTTGATTTATTGATAAAACAACTTTAACTTTATTCCGTATTCTTGACAAGACCGTTACTATAGATGCGATAATAGTAATCGGCCAACAACGTAATGTAACATAATTTAAAAATTCTGAAATACCAAACTTCCAGTCAAAGGTTTTTCTCTTTGCTGCCGGGATTCCAA
>JANYLL010000025.1 GCA_025357895.1 Ignavibacteriota bacterium | reverse complement strand
CAAAAGTTTAGATATCTATGTATCGCATCAATTGGCTGACGGACGTTGGACAGAGCCGGCGAATCTCGGATCAAAAATTAATACACCTAAGGGCTACGAAGGTTCGCCATTTATGGCAGCTGACGGTACGACGCTCTATTTTTGTTCTGATGGAAGAGGTGGACAAGGCGGAAAAGATATATTCTTCTCTGAATTTAAGGGACCTTCGGATACCGATTGGACGGATCCGATCGCGCTTCCGCCGCCGATCAATACGAAAGCTGATGAAATGTTCTTGACCGTTCCGGCAGCAGGCAATGTGCTTTTCTTTGCTTCAAATCGTTCGGGAGGTTCAGGTGGATTTGATATCTATGTTGCAACAAATCCTCCGAAACCAAGACCAACTCTTGTTCTGCGCGGTATCTGCTTTGATTCATTGACGCAGGAAAAACTTGGAGCGCGCGTGCTCATTGTTGATGAGCAAACACGTGATACGGTATATTATAAAGAGGCAAATAGCTCGTCAGGCGAATACCTCTGTGTACTTTCTGCAAATGCAAAAGGTCAGGTCGGCGGTACATATCTTATCAGCGCAACGGAGCCGAATCATTTTCCGTATCAGCCTACTCGCGTGAACATCCCTCTGCGAGAGGATACATCGCGCATTGTTACGCATGACATTCCGATGAATAACGAAGCGCCGCCTGTTGTTAAATGGGTAACCGTTCAGCCGGAATTAATGACGATGTTCCCGAATAAATATCCGGGCTTCAAGGGGTTGATCGTTCGGGAGAAAAAGACGATCGAGCTGTATGCCTTGCTGCCGATGGTATTCTTCGATCAGGGTGTCGGCACATTGCCTTCACGGTACGTGCTTTATTCAAGCCCTGCTGAAACACAAAATTTCAGCGAAGATACAGTGACGGCGACATATAACGGGTATTACAATTATCTGAATATTCTTGGACTTCGATTACGAAAGAATCCGGGTACGAAGATCACCGTTGTCGGATGTAACTCACAAGATGCCGAAAACGAAAAATCTGTTGATCTTTCGCGCCAGCGTGCCGAAGGAGTAAAAAAATATCTGGTAGAGATCTGGGGTATTGATCCTGCGCGTATCGGACTTGAAGCACGTAAACTCCCTGAGAACTCAACACTTTCAACAACACCGGAAGGCATTCAGGAGAACCGTCGTGTAGAAGTTCACGCTGATGATTGGGAGATCATCAAGCCGATCAAACGCGAACAAATAATTTCACAACCGGATTGGCGTACGGCAATGTTTTCAATGACAAACGGTTTGCGCAATGACCGCATCAAGAACAGACAGCTTGTCATTTCACATAAAGGTGAAGTATGGGCAACGCTCAATGATCTTGGCGATATCAGTTCGACAAAATCACCTGAATGGAATTGGCGCTCAGATGCAACACATAAATTGCCTGATGATGAATCCGATCTTGCCGTGCAGATGCTTGTTACCGATATTACAGATCGCGTTGTTAAATCAAATATTGATATGACAGGCGTTCGCCAGTTTACGCAGAAAATGGTTAAGAGCGAGAATCTTTCCGATAAGACTCGTGAAACGTATAATCTTATCCTTTTCAAGTATAATAGCTCTGATATGGGTAAATGGAATCATAAGATCCTTGAAGAATATGTTTTCAGCCAGATCAAACCGGGTTCAGACGTTCAGGTTAACGGGTACACCGATATTCTCGGAACACCGGATTACAACCTGAAGCTTTCGGAAAATCGCGCGAATGCAACGAAAAAGGATATTGATTCGCGTATTAAAGGCAACGTAAAAACTATTGTTTCCAAAGGTTATGGCAAGACGGAGCCGCTCTACCCCAACGAACTTCCGGAGGGACGCTATTATAACCGCACAGTGCAAGTCCTGATCGAATCACCGATCAACGCGCAATAAAGGCATCTGTTCTTAATAATAAAAGGGTGTCTCATTTTTGAGCCACCCTTTTTTTATTTTTTATAGTAACAAAATATGAATCGCGCAGTTCTTTATGGAGTAAGGTTTTAATTGATTTTTGCAACATAAGGAATTTCAAGGCGTTATCCTTGCAATTCGATAGACCGATGAAAAAAAACTTGCATCCGCGTTTCATCCTGATCGCAACAATTGTAGTGTTGCTTGCTTCGGGTAATCTATTCATCCGGTCTTCTTTCTCCCAGTCTCGTATTAACACAATTGTTGAATCCCTTTCAGGAAATGCCACGAATGGCACCGGTCGGGAATACTGGTTTACGATGGCTCAGAACTATGAAAGTCAGAGCGGAAAGTATTATGAGCTTTTCGTAACAAGTGCACAGGCTACTACAGTAAATATTCAGGTAACGGGTGGATCGGCATCTAAATATCCCATCACCGGTGGGCAAGTACTCAAATTTCTTGTGCCGCTGGCATGGGAGATGACATCAAGCGGCGTTATCGAGAATAAAGGGATTCGCGTTTGGTCAAACGACGCCGATCTCATTGTAAATCTTTTATCACGTAATCCGGCTTCAAGCGATGGAATGCTTGTCATCCCGACAACAGGATGGGGTAAAGAATATGTCGTTGCATCGTATGGATCGCTTTATGAAGGATACGCAGGTTTCGTTTTTGACTATCCTTCAGAATTCTGCATTGTTGCAAATCAGGATAGCTCCGTTTGTACGATCACACCAAGTTGTAATATACGTGTTTCCGGACAACCGAATACAATTTTGCATAAAGCCGGTTTGCCATTTACAGAAAAAATTAATCGCGGACAGTGCGTGCAATACAAGGCGATACTCCCAACGAATGCCGATGATTTTGACCTCACAGGTTCAACTATTACCTCCAATAATTCTATTGGGCTTGTCGGTGCATCACAGTGTCCGAATATCCCTGCTGAATTCCAGTATTGTGATCATATTTGTGACATGATTCCGCCGGTAAGAACATGGGGAAAAACATATCAAACAGTTCCGTTTGCTCATCGCTTTGGCGGTGATACGTATTTAGTGATCGCAAGCAAAGCAGGGCAAATAATATATCGGAACGGTCAACAATATTTCATATCAAATAAAAAATATGAATATTATTTCCGTCCGGATATTGCCGATGCATCACAATGGACAAGCAATACGCCATTCATGCTTGCTCAATTGTATTCTGCTTCTCATACAATTTTTTTGCATAAACTCAGCAAATGCACAGAGCCGGATTGTCAGCATCGTTTCCAAAGAGAGCGGAAATACAACCTCAGGTTATGGTCGTGATTTTTGGTTTGCAATTCCGCAGAATGGTGATG